>DATEAO010000140.1:0-13996 GCA_035288345.1 Candidatus Methylomirabilota bacterium
GAACCTGGAGTTTCTCACCGTCGTCGGGTCGACGATTCAGCAAGTGAAGCGGCACGAAGTCACGGTGACTGCGGCTTCACCGAAACAGTGAGAGCCCGATCCCGGATTCGGTGAGGGTGGATTGAGTCGATGGCGCTGAAAGCGATAGTGATCACGAGCTTCCAAGGCTGCGCTCGTCAGGAGCGCGATTTGGTGAGACGCGATTCCCGACTCGAGGAAATGCGAAGCGTCGCTCCCCCCACACTCTCCGGGAGTTGGCCGGCTTCCTCGGCATCAATCCGAATACAGTCGCGAGACCGCCACAACCTGGAGCAGTCGATGCAAAGAGGAACGGCGATGTGGACACGGGCAGGCGTGATGATCGTGACCGCAGCGGCGGTTGCGGGGTTGCTCGGCTGCGCCGAAGGACGTTGGGTGCCGGCACGGGCGGTCGAGGACAAGACTTATACGGTAACGCTGGCCGCGATGTCGGTGAAGGCCGGAATCGTCACCGGTGAGGCGACGGAGCTCAAGGTTACGGAGCAAGTCGACAAAGGCTCCGGCCGCGTCATCGCCCCGGCGAAGCTCACGGGGAAGGTGGTACTGGAGAATGGCTCGGCGAATCAGACTCTCCGCCTGGTCACGGGCAAGATCCATCACATCGACACCCAGGGCCAGCCGGTCAAGCTCGAAGAAACAGAGTGGGCCCTCAAGTTCCCCACGTCACCGTACCAGGAGGAGACGGTCACTTCACCGTGTCGATCGGCGGGGGGGAGTAAGTCCAGGGGATGGTTCCCTCCTGGGAGTCACCTCCGACTCCGGCTCGGAAGCCTCCAGGGGTTCGTGTTTGTGCATGCGCAGCCCGCTGATGCTCCCGAGCTTTCCTGGCTGTCGGAAGCGGGGGCAAGTTTCTTCACCGGGAGCGGGAGCACACGTTGCGACAGGTGGTGGGATCGCGGGCCAGGACTTGGTAATTTCGCGTGATGGAGGACGGCCATGGTCAAGTGCGCAACGTGCAACCGAGAACTCAAGGATGAAGGGCAAAGATTCTGCAACGAGTGCAACCGTGGCTTCGGCAAGAAGCCGGGGCAGGGCACACCGGGATCACCAGGAAGAACTGCTGCGAGAAGGCGCCGCAGGCGCGGACGCTAACGTGTAAGGCCCGGATCTACTCTGACAATCGTCGTACGAGGGCAACAGTGCCCTGATCGAACTGGCGTTTACTAGCAGGATTCTGAAATGAGGCGCTGCTCTTTCGCCACTGACAAGGGCAAGCATCCCATTTCCCTGATGCGAATGGACTACTGGAGGATGGGGCTGGCCGTGACGAGCCCAGCGGTTCGCTGCACGATGCCGCATATCTCCCATTGCGCGCGGCGGTGTAGGAGCATATGATGGAGCACGTGGTGAGCTTGCTCGTTTCTCGCTATTCCGTTCGGCGGCGTGGGTGTACGGGGACGGCCGACCCAGGAGTCGGATTGCATCGTTTGAGAGGCTACGGGTATGGGGTTCTATTTCGGCGCTGAAGGGAAGGCGGAGACGGCAGACATGAGCCCCACGTTGACTGCGGGCGAATACGTCAGCATTCTCTCGCACTCGATCGAAACTCTCTATGTAGGCTCGCATCGTCGGTATTGGTCGTGCGACCTTGCCGGCAGTGACCTCCTGATCGGACGGGCCGATCAGGTGGTGGAGAGTTTCTCAAAGCTCGTTCGTCAAGACCCGAGTGATCCCGTGGCGCGCCGCATGCTGGGCGTGGCCCTGCTCTATCAGGGGAATATCGCCTTCGCGATCAAGCAATTCGAGACCGCGCGTCAGCTCTTGAAACGTGAGGCAAGGAAGGACCCGTCTTTTAGCCACGCCGTCCTCATCCAATTGGAAGCGGCGCTGCTCCGCCTGCTCTTGATTCCGATGTACTCGGCCTTTGGACGACGTGACGCGGCGATGCGCCTGGCCAAGGAGGCGTTCATCCTCTAAGTAGGCTGCTGAAAAAGGCCCATCTGCGGCGTTGGCTTCGTCGCTCGTCGTTGCAACGTACATCCAAGTACGCCTCACTCCTCGCTTCCTCGCCGCCTTGCATCTGGACCTTTTTGAGCGGCCTCTGCACGTTTCTGTCAGTCTTTCTTTTGGCGACCACTCGCGCCGTGCCGAGAAGTGAGCCTATTCGGGGTCCGGGGCCTGGGGCCTGGGGCTTGTTCGATCAGCCGTTGCGGACCCCTGACCCCTAGCCCCTGTCCCCAGAACACTGAACGAAGAGATGCGAAGCCTATCGGCACGGCGCAGCCGCTAAAGGTCGTTTCCTGAATACGACTGGTTGTAGGACTTGTTGCAGAGCGGGAAGTCCGGGACGATGTTCTTGAGCAGCGCGTAGGAAAGCGAGCGCCAGTTCAGGAACGACGGGTCCATGATCTTCACCCGATACAGCCTCCCGGCTGTGTCCGCCATCACCCAATGCACGATGGCGCCACGCCATCCCTCGACGACTGAAAACCGCGGCTCAAATGAAGGCAGCGCCCCCAGCGGAACAGAGAGCGGGCCTGGAGGCAGCCGGTCGAGCGCCTGCCGGATGAGTCGCACCGACTCCCGCGCCTCGTCCACGCGGACGAGGGTCCTGGCTTTGACGTCTCCTGATTCCAGCACCGGGACCCGCAGCTCCAGCTCTCCATAGGCTGCAAACGGATGATCGCGCCGGGCATCGACATCGATCCCTGATGCCCGGGCAACGAACCCGAGCACGCCGTGATCGCGAGCCGTGCGCGTGGTGAGCCGGCCCGTGCCTTCCAGACGGTCCATCACCAGCGTGTTTGCGAGGGTGATCTGGACAACCTCCTCGAAGTCCTTGAGTGCGGATTCGATCTCGCGCGCGAGGTTGGAATCGTGAGGCAGATCCTGGGCCACCCCACCCGGGACCAGGCTGCCGCGCAGCAGCCGGCTCCCCGTCACGCGCTTATTGAGCCGGAGCAGCCGCTCCCTGATTCTAAAGCAGTGCGCGTGCGCGAAGGCGAAGCCGGTGTCGTTTGCGATCATCCCGAAATCGGCCACGTGGTTGTAGAGCCGCTCCAGCTCCAGAAGAACCAAGCGAAGGTAACGCGCCCGCGGCGGCACACTGACTCCGGCGAGTGCCTCAACCGCCTGGCAGAACGCCAAGGTGTGCCCGATCGTTGTGTCGCCGGAGACGCGCTCGGCCAGTTCGACGCCCTCGGAAGGCGTCCGCCCCTCGAACAGCTTCTCGGTCCCTTTGTGGGTGAAGTAGAAGCGCGACTTCATGTCGATGATGGTCTCGCCGACGACGCTGAAGCGGAAGTGGCCCGGCTCGATGATCCCGGCGTGCACCGGGCCTACCGGGATCTCGTAGACGCCCTCGCCTCCAACCTCCTGAAAGGGGAATGAGCTGCCGTCGTCAGAAAACTCTCGCGGCCCGGCGTCTTTCCTGAGTGGGAAGTAGTCGGTGGGCCAGAACCCGTGGCGCACCAGCGGCCGCGGGTCCGGGTGCCCCGCCGGGACGATCCCGAGGAGATCGAAGATCTCTCGCTCGAACCGGGATGCGGGGTAATAGAGGGTCGCGAGAGAGTCGATCGTGGGGTCCTCCGCCGGGATCGGGACCGCAGCGTCGAGAAACCAGTCTTCGCGCTGCTGGGCGAAGAGGTAGTGCACTTCGAATCCCCCTTGATCCGCTCGGCGGTCGTTCCCCACCATGAGCGTGAGTTGCGCGCCGAATCTCTCGCTCAGCAGTCTGAACAGCTCGCGGACAGTTGCCCGGTCGACCCGGCAATGAAGCTCGTTCCCCCGCGCCACCCGGATCGAAGTCACGCGTCCCGGCAAGGCGTGAGCGAAGGCCTCGATGACCGGGGCAAATTCTTTCATTGCGTGGTGATCTCCACGACCTGGTCCAGGAGTTGGCTGACCGGTGACGGCAGCAGGAGTCCAAGAGCAAGGAGGATCAGCAGGCAGAGCCCCAGAGGCACCAGCGCCCAGGGCTCTCGCTCTCCGATCGGCGTCGCGTCCGGCGGCGCGCCGTAGAGCATCCGGTTCAAATGCCTGACCAGCGCAACGAAGGCCACGACAAGCAGCAGCAGCACGAGACCCATAAGCCAGCCCCGCCCGGCCGCAAAGCCCGCGCGAACGAGCGCGAACTCTGAGATGAAGAGGCCGAACGGCGGGAGCCCTACGATCGCGAACATCCCCGCCGCGAAGAACCCTGCGGTGACCGGCATGACTCTGGCCAAGCCGGCGACCTGCGCGATGCCCGTTGTCTGATAGCGCTGCTGCACCCGGCCCGCGAGAAGAAACATCATCGACTTGGCCACCGCGTGATTGACCATGTGCAGCATGGCGGCGAACACTCCCAATGGGCCGAGCGCCAACCCCAGGCAGGTGAGGCCCGTGTGCTCGATACTCGAGTACGCCAGCATCCGCTTGTAATTCCGCTGCGCGATCAGACTGAACGCCGAGATGACCAGGGACACGAGACTCAGCGCGATGAGGAGCCGGTCCGTGAACGCTGGGCCCACAGCCGCGTCGACAACGGTCTTCCAGCGGACAATCGCGTAAATGGCCACGCCCAGCAGCACCCCGGACATCATCGCCGACAACGGCGATGGGGACTCGGAATGGGCATCCGGCAGCCACGTGTGCATGGGCGCGAGCCCGGCCTTGGTGCCGTATCCGATCAGGATGAAGACAAACGCGAGCTTGAGCACCTCGGCGTGCAGGGACGGCGCCGATGCCACGAGCACCGTCCAGTTGAGCGCGGAGGCTTGTTCACCCGCGAGGTTGACGAAGTCGAAGTAGCCCAGCACCGTCCCGACGAATGCGAGCGCGATTCCGACGGACCCGATCAGGATGTACTTCCAGGACGCCTCCACCGAAGCCTTGGTGACATGGAGCGGGACGAGCATCGCCGAGGTGATCGTCGTCGCCTCGATCGCCACCCACATCACGCCCACGTTGTGCGTAGTCACCGCCAAGAGCATGGTGAACGCGAACAGGTTAGAATACACGCGATAGCTCCTGCGCTCCGGATCGTGGTAGCCGTCTTCGGCAGCCAGCCCAGGGCCAAGCCACGCCGCAAGGCCTGCGACAAAGCTGACACAGAGGGCGAGGAGGACTGACAACCCGTCGGCCCTCAGAAATTCTCCGGGGCCCGCGGTCAAGACATCTCCTTGCAGCGCGCGGGCCCAGAGCGCCACCGCGGCACCCAGGGGAGCAAGCGAGAGCAGGGCCGTCACCCAGCCCACGAAGGGACGATATGGCCTGACGAGCGCGGCGAGCACGGCCGCCAGGAGTGGCGGGAGCAGGAGCAGGGCAAATACTATCACCAGCCTCCTTCGCTCAGTGCCTCAGTCGCCCAAGCTGGTCGACGTCGCTGCTTTCGAACGTTTCTCGGATCCGGTAAATGAAAATTTGCATCACGATGAATCCCAGCAGCAGGTCGAGGAAGACGCCGATCTCCACGACCAGCGGAATGCCGTAGGTCCCGAGCACCGCGAGGAGGGCGATGCCGTTCTCCAGCATGAGGAACCCGATCACCTGCGTCAGCGCTTTTTTCCGGCTGGCGATCACAAAGAGGCTCACGAAGATGAGGCCGAGCGCAAGAGGGATGCCAGCGCGGGTCGGGAGCTGGCTCAGCGCGACGAGAGGGCGGGCCAGCGCGTAAGCGAACAGGACGAGCAATCCGGAGATCAGCAGCGAGGTCGCCGTATTGACGTAGGGCTGGAGCTCTCGCTCGGCGCCGTACCGCTGCTCCATCCGCCGCAAGAGCCTTGGGATGACCAGCCCCTTCAACAGCAGAAGCAGCGCCGCGACAAAGTACAGCTCCGGGTCCCGATGAAAGTACGCGACAGTCGCGACGACCCCGGCCAGGACCAGTGACTGCCAGAGAAACGCTGTGACGTATGCGTGGACACTCCGGCGCCACAAGAGAATGAGCCCGAATATCAGTGTGAGGCTCGATCCGAGCACAGCCATCTGCGAAAACACCGAGTTCATTGCTTACCTCAAGAGGAAGGAGGACGTGATGGCCAGCAGGGCCAGGAGAAATGACGTGCTGAGCAGCTCCGGCACCCTGAACAGGCGGAGCTTTGCCACTCGAGTTTCCAGCACGGCTAGCGCCACGGCCAGGAGAACGAGCTTGAGCAGTAAGGTGACCACCGCCCAGGCGAGCGCGCCGAGCGTGAGCGTCGTTGCCACACCCCACGGGAAAAAGAGATTGGCGAGCAGCGAGAAGAAGACGAAGAGCTTCAGCCAGGACCCACATTGGAGCAAGGCGAGATATCTCCCGGAATACTCGAGAATCATGGCCTCGTGGATCATCGTCAGCTCGAGGTGTGTCGCCGGGTTGTCCACCGGGAGACGGCCAGCCTCGGCGATGGTGACAATAGCGAGCGCGGCAAACGCTAAGAGGTGCCCAGGGGTCAGCACTGTCGAGGGCTCGCTCATCGTCGCCATAACAATCGCCCCGAGGTTCGTCGATCCGGCCCCAAGGGCCAGCGAGAAGATCGCGGTGGCGATGGTCGGCTCAGAGAGCGCGGCGACGGTCACCGCGCGGCTCGACCCCATGCCGCCAAAGGCGGAGCCAACATCAAGGCCTGCCAGGGCCAGCCAGAAGGTCCCGAGCAAGAGCAGGTACACCACCACGAACAGGTCCCCAACCATGTCGAAGTGGCGAGGCACCACGAGCAGAGGAACGAGAAAGGCGATCGCCAGCGTGCTCGCAAAGAGCACGTAAGGCGCGAAGCGAAACAGCCATGACGCATTCCCGGAGACGACGGCTTCCTTGCGAAAGAGCTTCCGAAGCTCTCGGTACGGCTGCCACGGCGGCGGGCCCGAACGGCTTTGGAGCCTCGCCTTGACCCAGCGGATGAAGCCCACCAGGCCCGGCGCAAGAGCAAGGGCGAGGAACGGCTGGAAGACTTCAACGAGCCATTCGCTCATGGCGCCCACCACGCAAGAGCCAGCAACGCCACAAGACCGACAAGCATGTAGGTCAGGTAAAGGCCCAGCCAGCCGGCTTGGATCCAGCGGACTCGATCGGCGATCTGCCGAAACAGCCTGATGAGCGGTTGATAGAGGAGCTTTTCGAACCAGGGATGGATCTCAGTTTGATACTCGATGGACTGGACGAAGTATTTGGACTCCGGGTGAAAGTCGATCGAGAGATCTTGCGTCGGCCGATAGAGCTCCGCAAAGACCCGCCGCAGCGGCTCCGCGAACGCGGTCGCCGTGTATTGCATGCGCGGCGTCTGCCCGATCCTGCCGCACCCCCAGGTGTCCCCGATACGAATTCGACGATTTGCGCCAATCAGCCAGAGAGCAAGCGGGACGAGCCCGAGCAGGAGAAGTAACCCGGCCGCCAGCAACGGGGAAGACATGGAGCCGAACGTCCCAGGGATACTGAGCGGGAACGACACCGTAAGCGTCGCCGCGCCCGAAGGGAGCCTGCCAAGCCCTGCGAGAGCACGCCCCAGCACGGGAACAACAAAGAACGGGATCAATCCGAGCCCGACACAGGCGAGCGCCAGGATTCCCATGCCCACCTGCATTGAGGCAGGAGATTCGTGCGCCTCTTCCGCCGCTCGGGAGCGGGGGATCGCAAGAAATGTGATTCCAAACGCTTTCACGAAGCACGCCATGGCGAGGCCTCCCGTCAGCGCGAGCAGTGCGACCGCGATCGGCATAATCAGGGCGACCGACGGTTGAGGGATCTGGGAGCCGCCGAGCAGGGTTTGGAACACGAGCCATTCAGACGCGAATCCGTTCAGCGGCGGGAGCGCCGAGATCGACGCGGCGCCGATCAGGAACGCCAGCGCGGTCCGCGGCATCCTCTTGATGAGCCCGCCCATCTCCTCCATGTTTCGCGTGCGCGTGGCGTGGAGCACCGAGCCCGCTCCGAGAAAGAGCAGGCCCTTGAAGCACGCGTGATTGATGGTGTGGTAAAGGCCCGCAACGAAGCCGAGGACCGCCAGCGTCATCAATCCATAACTCTGAAACATCAACCCGGCGCCGATGCCGATGAAGATGATGCCGATATTCTCGACCGAGTGATACGCGAGCAGCCGTTTCAGATCGTGCTCCATCAAGGCGTAGAGCACACCGAAGACGGCCGAGGCGACCCCCAACGCGAGCACCAGACCGCCCCACCAAGCCGGACCGCCGCCCAGCAGATCGAGCACGACACGGCAGAAGCCATACACGCCCATCTTGATGACCACCCCTGACATCAGCGCGGACACATGGCTCGGCGCAACGGGGTGCGCCATCGGAAGCCAGATGTGCAGGGGAATCAAGCCTGCTTTCGCGCTGAACCCGAACAGTGCGAGGAGGAAGATCATGTTCCGGTGGGCCAGGGCGGGGGCGTTGGCCCGCAGGCTGTCGAAGGCGGCTGCCGGGTCGCCGGCGGAGAGGAGAAAGAACATTGCCAGCAGCGCGGCGAATCCGACGTGAGTAATGGCGATGTACCAGTTCGCGGCGCGGATCGTGGCAAGCTCGTCATGCTCCGTGAGCACCAGGAGATAGGCCACGAGGGACATGGCCTCCCACAGGAGGAGGAACGTCAGCACATTATCGGCCATCACCTGGAGCGTCAGGGTGAGGAGCAGCAGATTGAACAACGCTCCGAGCCTCCGGAGGGAGTAACGGCCTTGGTATGACGCGGAGTAGCCGTATCCGAAGACGGCCGAGGCCACCCCAACGAGCGCGACGACAATGAGGAAGAACGCGCTGAGCCCATCGATGCGGAGTGCGAGCCCGGTTAAGGGGAGAACACCGAGGACTGCGGTAAAGACCGAGCCTGTCGTGAGCGCCGCGATGCCCAGGCCGAGTGAGACCAGAGCGCCCGAACCCGCGCCCAAAGCGCCAAGGGCGCGTCCCCATCGGTCATTGCTCAAGAACGCCGCGAGCGCGCCCGCGAGATAACAGACGACTGCGCCGGCCACGAGAACACCCGGTGGCGTCATGTCCAGGATCACTTTCCGGGAAGACGATCGAGCGCCGCCAGGATTCCGCGCAGAATGTCGGCGGGCTCTGGGGGACAGCCGTGAACGAAGACATCGACCGGGATCACCGCGTCCACGCTGCCCGCGACCGCGTAACTCCCTTTGAAGACGCCGCAACTTTTGGCGCAATCACCCACGGCCACCACGACCTTTGGATCCGGGGTGGCTTCGTAAGTCTTGCGGAGCGGTACTTCCATGTTGCGCGTGACCGGTCCTGTGACGAGCAGGAGATCCGCGTGACGCGGAGAGGCGACGAAGTGCAGCCCGAACCGCTCGAGGTCATAGACCGGGCTCGTCAGCCCCGTGATCTCGATCTCGCATCCGTTACAAGAGCCCGCGTCAACTTCCCGGATTGCCACAGATCGGCCGAGAGCGCGAGTTTTCATCTCCACTCGTCTCGCAAGCTCCACCGCTTCGCTCTCGCCACCGAGCGGCTCAGTGACCACCCCGACTCTCAGGATTTTGGAGAACAGTTGCATCTATCTCTTGCGCCTTTCCCGCGTCAGCTCGCGGAGCATTGTCTGGGTGCCGACGAGGTGGTTGTTGAATATCTTGCGCGCGGCGCCCAGCAAGACACCGAGCGCCCGATCACGGACCGCGTACCGGACGGTGGTGCCCTCTTTGCGTGGCTCGACAACGTTCTTCGCGCGCAGGATCGCGAGCTGCTGAGACACGATCGGCTGATCCACATCCAACAACTGTTGGAGCTCGTAGACGCTCCGTTCCCCTTCGAGCAACAGCTCCAGGATCCCAATGCGGAGCGGATGCGCCAGCGCCTTGAAGAACTCGGCCTTGAACGCTCGAAGCTGTCCCGCACGCGCATCGCCCATATCGGAATATATGATTATCACAATATTGATAAAACTTTCAAGCCGGCGTTTCGCGTTGAAGCGTGACAGCCGAGCGCGCGCGTTTCAGAACGCTGTGATGCGGGGGGTCGGGGGCCGGAGCGAGGCGCGGGGGCCGACGCTATGCTGCGTGCGAGCGGTGGTGATTCGTCCGGCCGATCCAAGGGCTCCAGAGCGCCGTCTTGCCCAGACAGCGGCAGCACTGGAAGTAGTGGCAGTATTGGCTGTGGTGTCCATCTTCGCCGAAATGGGTCCGGATCTCCTGGGTGCCGAGAAAGTGCCAGTGATGGCGCCCAAAGCGGCAGACGAGGCGGCCGATGAGCCGCATCGGGCCTGGACAAGGGAGAGGGGGACGGTCGGTGAATTCATCCATCGATGTGGCGCTCGAGCCCAAGCGAGCCTGGTCAGCGCTGGTACGCATGGTTAAGAGAACCTTGACAGCCGGGCCGTCCCTCGCATAGAGTCCCTCACGGATGAAGCTTCATAAGCCGGAGGTCGCTCATGGGCGAGTGCGGGAGATTCGTGAGTTCGCCATCGGCATCAAGACGGGCTTGGCTCATGCTTCCTTCGAAGCCACTTGACCCGACGGGAGGCCCGTGATGAGAGAGCGCCTGATCATCGTCTCGTCAGAGAAGCCCAATCTCTACGACTATCTGTCGCGTCAGCTTACGGGAGACGTGAGAATCCTTGCAGACCGGCGACGAGGAGAGCGGCGGCACGAAGTCCATCAGTGGGAGGGCACGGAGAGGCGCCAATGCGATCGGCGGCATCAGCCCGACGCCATTCCCCGCACTGACTGGTTCCTTATCCCCCCTGCGCCACCGCCGACGGGTTCAGAACCGATACAACGGGGAGCCCCGCGGCGTCTTGTTACGACGGGACGCCCTCTCCGCTCGGCGATAACGCTAAGGCGCATCTCGCTCCGAGGGGACTAGGTTCTTTTGACTGGCCTCCCGGGGCAGATCTTGTGCACCCAGGTTTGGCCGATCTTCACGTGATTTCCGTTCCGGCGGATCTTCTGCTTGCACTTTCGGCATGTTCCCATCAACACGTCTCCTTCCTTTTCAGCAAGCCAGCCCATTATACTTCACTTTAATCATTGGCCTACAGCCGTTCACAATCAGCGCATTGTTGAAGAGTGAAGCGTCCGGAATCTTGCCTCTTCACACTTCCCGTCTTCACGCGTCACGTTTCACAGGGAGCGTACAATGACCGACTGCGTCTTCTGTAAGATCGTCGCGAAGCAGAACGCTGCGGAGATCGAGTACGAAGATGAGGACGTGATTGCGTTCAAGGATATTTATCCGAAGGCGCCGATTCATATCGTGATCATTCCGAAGCGTCATATCGAGTCCGTGATGACGCTGACGGATAGCGACGCTGCGCTTGTGGGGAAGCTGGTCTTGGTGGCGAAGCGACTCGGTGAGATGAAGGGAGTGGCTGATCGGGGCTACCGTTTGCAGGTCCACTGCGGTCCGGAAGGCGGCCAGGTGGTCTATCACCTCCACCTGCACTTAATCGCCGGCAAACGCTAGTTCGGGGTCTGGGGTCAGGGGTTCGGGGTTCGCCGGAACGGGATTTAGGTGCTACCGACCCCGGACCCCAAGCCCCGGTCCCCGGTCATTAGACGGTGGCGGGCGCGGTGGCGCCGGCGACTTTGTTGCGGCCTGCCTGCTTGGCTTGGTAGAGCGCTCGGTCAGCGGCGAGCACCAGCCCGGTTGCCGTGGTCGCGTCAGCCGGGTAGGTCGCCACGCCGAGGCTGATCGTGAGCCGGCGGGCCGGCAAGATGTGCTCACCAGGGACCGGCGCTTCCTCAACCGCGCGCCGGAGTTTTTCCGCAACGAGGAGCGCCGGATCTTTCGGGGTGAGTGGAAGGATCAACACGATCTCTTCTCCTCCATAACGGGCGACGACGTCCACCTGGCGCGTGCTCTTCAGCAGAATCGAGGAGACTTCCTTGAGGACCTCATCGCCCTGCGGGTGGCCGTGGGTGTCGTTGTAGCGCTTGAAGTGATCGATGTCCACCATGATGAGAGTGAGCGGCATCTTGTAGCGCTCGGCTCGCCGAATTTCTTGCGTGAGTGTCTCCTCAAAGTAGCGGCGGTTGAAGAGCCCTGTGAGCGAGTCCCGGTAGGAGAGCTCTTTGGTTCGATGGTAGAGGCGCGCGTTCTCCACCGCGATCCCAAGCTGGTTCGCCACCGCGGAAAAGAAGACGAGGTCGCGTTCGGTGAACGCGGTCGGGCGCCCGCTCATCAATGTCATGACTCCCACGCTGTGCTCTTTGATCGTGAGCGGCGTGGAGAGGAGCGACCGCACTCCTGCGGGCACGTCCGGCCACGCGGGCTCCGAGATATCGGTGACGAGTTCAGGCATCCTCCGCTCGAACACCCGACCGGCCAGTCCTTCTCCAGGGGCAAGGTGAAGGTCTTTAAGCACCTCAGTCCCGGCCCCGCCGCTGGTTCTGACGTGGAGCCGCTTTGATTCGTCGTCGTAGAGGAACAGGCAGTAGGCCTCCACTTGAGTTTTCTCCACGACGGTTTTGATGGTGGTCGTGAGGAGCTGCTCCAGGTCCAACGACGCGCTGATCATTCGTGACAGCTCGATGAGGGTGTAGAGCTCGAGCACACCCTCCTGCAGGGCCTGGGTCACGGAGTCCAAGCGGCTCATCGAAGCCGGAGGGGTGGCCGGCGGCTCTTGCGGAGCGGCCGGGGCCCCGCGGCGTCGATAGGCGGCGAGCGCAAGACCAATCAAGACTCCGCCCAGCACGAGGAGCAGTGGCGCGAAAAAACCGGTGGAGAGGAGCCACCCGCCAGCCAGGGCCGCGAGCGCCCCGCCCACGAGGACCCAGGCGAGTCGAAGGCAAGTCGTCATCATACAATCCGTTGAAACGCAAGTATCTTACAACGCGGCTACCAAATTCGCATCACTTTCCACGCGAACGGTCAGCCTTCGGCCATCAGCGTTCAGCGAGAGAGTCGGACGTGGCTGATCGCGAATCGCCATTCGTTGATCGGTGCAGAGTGCGCTTGAGTGGTGCAGGGAATTCTGTTAGGCTGGCCGGGAGCGCAAAAACAATCGTAAGCTGTTGAGCCTTCGCGTTCATCGACCATGCTTCCCTTGAAAGACGACGTTCCGACTCGAACGTTTCCGGTCGTGACCATCGGCCTGATCGCGACGAACGTGCTGATCTTTCTGTACCAAGCCTCTCTTGATCTGGCGCCCGACCCGTCAGCGGCTCGGGCCGCGCAGCAGCTCGTGATGGAGTTCGGGTTGGTGCCGTGCCGCCTCACGGGGGCGTGCGTGTTGCAAGGCGACGCCCCCTCGCCGTTCTTCACGATCTTTTCCTCGATGTTCCTTCACGGCGGGCTCTTCCATATTTTCGGCAACATGCTCTATCTCTGGATCTTCGGGAATAACGTGGAGGACACGCTGGGGCACGGCCGCTTTCTCCTGTTCTATCTGGCCGCGGGTGTGGCGGCGGCCTTGGGCCAGACGGTGATGGGCCCGAGCTCTCGCATCCCGATGATCGGCGCGAGCGGCGCCGTGTCGGGTGTTTTGGGCGCGTACTTGATCCTGTTCCCACAAGCGAGCGTGCTCACGCTCATCACCTTCGGGTTTTTCTGGCGGATCGTGCGAGTGCCGGCGCTGATCGTGCTCGGCTTCTGGATCGTAGTGCAGCTCCTGAACGGGGTCCTCACCTTCGGAGCCGGGCAGCAGGGGGGCGTGGCGTGGTTCGCGCACATCGGGGGGTTCGTGGCTGGAATCGCGTTGCTCTGGATGGTCCGCCCACGCGCCCGAAGCGCCAGGTAAGGGGCGCGCCTTCGGTAAATTGCATGAAAGTTTGGCCCTTCCGTATAATGAGTTCTGAGTGTGCTTGTTTCTCTCACTTCGCCCGACCGAATTCGTGCCAAAAATGAGTGACTCGACCTGCTGTGATCCTTCCCAGTGTGGGATGAATGTGACAGCGTCTCGCATGCTCGCGAAGCCAGGTCGGAATTGCGTGGGGAAGGATGGCGCGCCGTGCTGAGAAGCGAGCAGATCGAGGCCCGAGGGAGGAGGAACCCCGAGGCGTATGCAGTATACGTTGAGGGGTTCCGACGCCCGCGCTCCCTGCTCGAGCGCGGGCTTTGCCCGCGCAAGCCCAAGAGCGCGGGCGTGGCGAAGCCCGGGTGCCCG
>DATEAO010000141.1:0-2734 GCA_035288345.1 Candidatus Methylomirabilota bacterium
CAACAAGGTCCAGATGCAAGGCGGCGAAGGTTGGGACGACTGAGGCGTACGCGGTTGTACGTCGCAGGGAGGCACAACCGAGCCAACGCCGCAGATGGGCCTTTTTCAACAGCCTGCTAAATGCTGAGCCACTACAAGACCCGCATCGGAGACCTCGCCGATCCCCTCGCCCGAACGCTCCTTCGGTGGCGGGTTCGCCCGAACCAGTTGACGCTCTTCGGCCTCTTCGCCAGTGTCGGGACCGCGATCGCACTCGCCCGGGGGCGACTCAGGCTGGCCGCCCTCTTCCTGGTCCTGGCCGGGCTCCTTGACATCCTGGATGGCTCACTCGCCCGCTGCTCCGATCGCGTCACCCCGTTCGGTGGGTTTTTGGACTCCGTGATCGACCGCTATTCTGACCTCGCGGTGCTCGTCGGTCTCCTCGTCTATTTTCTGCGTCTGGAAGCGTTTGATGGGATCGGCCTCACCCTGGCCACCCTGGTGGGCACCATTATGGTGAGCTACAGTCGCGCGAAGGCTGAATCGATCGGCGCGACCTGCGAGGTTGGATTGATGGAGCGCGGCGAGCGGATCATTGTTCTGATCATTGGCGCCCTCTTTCATTTGCTGATCCCCGCGCTCTGGCTGCTCGCGATCCTGACCAACCTGACCGCGCTGCAGCGGATCTACCACACCTGGCGCATCACAAAGTTCGGGGACCGGGGTCCGGGGTTCGGGGCTCGCTAATCTTTTTTGGGGTCGCGGATCCCGAATCCCCAATCCCGACCCCCGGACCCCGAACCCCGAGAGTTGCCTGGTCGCAAGCGTTCCGGTAGACTGTCTCAATGGGACAGCCACGCACTCGCCGGATCTCCCTAATCCTAAGTGTTGCGCTCTTTCTTCTTTCTTGCCTGGCTTGGGCCCAGGACTCCCGGGTTCTCCCTGATGCGGGCTCACTGGTCCAATCCTCCTTCCTCGCTCTCCAAGCCGGCGATTTCCCCGCGGCGGCGGCGGGCTTTGCCCGGATTGCTCAGGAGGTTCCGTTGTTGGCTGACTATGCTGACTTCTTCCTCGCCCAGAGCTTCGCTGCAACGGGCCGGCTGGAGGACGCGCGTCAGCTGCTCACGGCGTTTCCGCTGAAACATCCGACCAGTCGCTTTGTGCCGGCCGCGCTCCTCTTCTCGGCGTATCTGGCGAGCGCAACGGATGACGAGGCTGGCGCCGAGGCGGTGTACCGCATCTTCATTGATCGCTTCCCCCTCCATCCGGACACTCCGGAAGCGCGCTATTTGCTCGCGCTCTCCCTCTCCAGTCAGGCCCGCCGGGACGAGTCCGGCGCGCTCTTTATGGCGCTCTGGCTCGATGCGCCTGGGACGGCGTATGGCGAGGCAGCCGGGGATCAGCTCAACCTACTGCTCGCTCAAGGGGTCGCTATTCGACCCCCCACGCTTGCGAATCGATTCGCTCGAATCGAGCGACTCCTCACGAATGGCTCGGCCGCAATGGCGAAAGAGGAACTGGAGGATCTTCCCGCCTATGGAGCGGATCGGAGCAGTGAGCCTCGGAGAAAGTGGCTGCTCGCTCAGACCTCGTACGCGCTCGGCCAGTGGGAGGCTGCGGGGCGGCTCTTTCGCGAAGCTCACCGCATCGCGCCGTCGGAGTGGCACCCTCGCCTCTCGCTCGGCGAAGCGCGGGCCCTGGCCAAGGCGAACCGAAAGTCAGAGGCGGTGGCGGCGCTCCAGCGGGTGAACGCGTGGCACCGTTCGACTCCGGAACGGCGCGCCGCGCTCTTATTTGTGGCCCGCCTGCTCAGCGAGACCGGAAAACTTGAGGCCGCGCGAACGCACTATCGGCGGCTGGTGGCTGATCATCCAGAGAGTGAGGAAGGGGCTGAGGCGCTCTGGGCGCTCGCATGGGAGGGATTCTCTGGGCGACGATACACCGAGGCCGGCCAGCGCTTTGAGCAGTTGGCCGACTGGAAGTCTCCAGAATCGACGGCGCTCGCCGCGGCGTACTGGGCCGGTCGAAGTCGTGATGCCCAGCGGGACCCGGGCGCCGCGGCGCGGCACTACGAGCGAGTGATCCGCGCCGCGCCGCGAAGCTATTACGGGTTCCTCGCTTCTCGACGCCTCGGACGCTCGTATTCCCCGATCATGACGGCCTCTCGGTCCATGCTCCCGGTGGATCCCGCAACCGAGCTGGCGCAGGATCCGCACTTCCAGAAGGCTGACCTCCTTCGCGCGCTGCGCGCGTTCGATTTTGCCAGAGCGTTCATTCGAGCCGAGCTTGAGGAAGTGCAGAAGAGCGCGTTCGGCGAGCCGGCGAAGCTCTACGGCCTGGCCATGGAGTACCTCCGCGAGGGAGAGTACCATCTGGCGCTCCGCATCGTCCGGCGCTTCTTCGGCGATCTGATTGGCGCCGCGCACGACCTCCCCCAGCCGTTCTGGGAAATCGCGTATCCGCTCGGGTGGAAAGATGAGATCAAAGAGGTCGCCGAGACCCACGGGCTTGACCCGCTCTTTGTCGCAGCCGTGATTCGGGAGGAGTCGTCCTTCTTCCCGAAGGCGCGTTCACGGGTGGGCGCGATGGGGCTGATGCAGCTCATGCCTTACACCGCTCGCCTCCTGGCCGGGCCCGCGCTGCCGATCCCTGACGGGCTCGAGAACCCTGTCGCGAACCTCCGGTTGGGTACGCGGTTTCTCAGCGACCTTCTCAAACAGTTCGCCGACCCCCGGCTGGCCGTGGCGGCATACAA
>DATEAO010000142.1:0-3042 GCA_035288345.1 Candidatus Methylomirabilota bacterium
CACTCGAATTTCAACTAAGAATGGGATTGACTCTTTCTGTGTCGAAACTGAAAGCTGACCGCTGATTGCTGATAGCTTCAACTCCTTGACAGTCCCGTAAATCCCCTGGTAGGTTGCAGTGCAATGAGAAGGATCTGCGCCTTGATAGTCTTCTTCCTCTCCCTGGGTGGCTGCGGGTATCTGAAGCAACTCTCGGAGGAAGGAGGGGTCTGGGGGAGGGTTCAGGCTCAGAAAGAGCCGTCATCCGGGCCGCCGAGCTCGCCAGCGTCAGCGTCACCCGCCAACGCATCGAATCGCCCTGCCACATATTCGTTCAACGCCCAGGATTCGTTCTTCACGCTTCGCTGGACCTATGTGCGAAGAACCGAGACCTTGGAAGCCATGGGCGTTCTTGAAAACCGAGTCGGTCCCGCCATGCGCTCCGTCGAGTTGGAGTTTGCGTCATTTGATGAATCCGGGCGGATCCTGCGGAGCCAGCGGAAGATCATGACCGGCGCCCTGCATTCCAAAGCCGCGCGTCCTTTTCAGATCGCTCTTCCCCTCAGCGGCGAAGAGCGCGCCTACCGCGTGTCAGTCATTTCGTATGAGTTTCTCCGTCAAAAGGATGCACGCTGATGAGTGTCTTCTTGGTCATCTTCCCTCACCCCTCCGATCGGTGAAGCGAAAGCCCAGAAAGAAGCCGCGGCCTCACCTGACGAAACGGAGGAGGCGCGCCCCGGTGATTCCTGAACCGGAAGTCATCCTGCCGGTTGCGTTTGCCGAGCTCTCCCATCGCGGCTATCAAAGGACGCCGTTGAGCCTGATCGCGAGACGCGTCGGGTGCGGGCTCCGCGCGCTCTCGCGCAGGTACTCGACGAAAGAAGCGCTCAGCTTGGCGTTGCTGGAGTGGCGAGCCGGTCACGCGCTGCGGGCATTCCCCGAGTATGCGCGCACCGAGCCGATCCGAGAGCGACTCGACCGCGCGCTCAGCGCCTTGATCCGGTTCTATCTTGACGACCGCGGCCTTGTGGCGAAGTTGACGCTCGAGATCTGGAGAGCGCTCAACAAAAAGGATGAGCAGGCGCGTCTTCGGCTCTCCTGGACCCACGCGCAATGGCAGGAGCTGATCCGCGAGATCCTGGAAGATGGGGTCAGAACAGGAGCGGTCCGATTGCCCTTCGACCCTTCAAGCGTCGCGGCATCCGCCGTCGCCGCGTGCGAAGGAATGGCGCTTCGGTGGGTGGCGTTGGGTGGCGCGTTCACACCGGACACGTTCAAGGACTCGCTGATCGACTTCGTGGTGCCCATGCGAACCGGGCTGACCTAGCGGGCTGCTGAGAAAGGCCCATCTGCGGCCAAGGCTTCCTCGGAGGGGGACACGCCCAACTGCCCCTATCCACCTCGATCGGACAACCCGATCGAGGGAGGCCGAACCTCCCCCCAAGCTTGCGCGGGCACAGATCCGCTTGTTGCTGAAAGCGCACGCAGCCTAAGCGCTGAGTCCTCGCGGAGAGATTTTCACACCCCAGAGAGAAGAAGTAGCTCGCCTAGAATCATTCACGCTTCACACCTCACGTCCCTCAGCGGCCGGTGCGGTCGCGCAGCTCTTTCAGCAGCGCTTCCAGGCGGCGCTGGGCCTCGCCATACGCGGCCCAATCTCCACGCCTGAGCGCGTCTTGGGCCCGGGCCCACTGCTCCCATGCCTGGCCGATGAGCGGTCGCAAGTTGCTATCGGGCGCGCTCGGCTCAGCCCGCGAACGTGTTATGGCCTGCTCGTCCGTCCTGAGTGATCGGCCGAAGATCGATTGGAGCGCTGTCTCGAGGTTCACTTCCATGCTGATCCGGTTGCCGTACGCGACGATCACGCGCTTGAGCTCGGGAAGCTGCCCTGCCGCGGCCGCAAGGTAGAGCGGTTCCACGTAGATCAACGAGCGCTCGATCGGGAACGCCAGAAGGCTCCCCCGGATGACGGTGGAGCCGGCCTGACTCCAGAGCGTGAGCTGCTGGGAGATCACCGCGTCCTGATCGATCCGCGCCTCGATCTGGCGAGGGCCGTAGATCAGCTTCTGCTTCGGGAAGTCGTACACGATCAGGCGCCCATAGTTCGGGGGATCTGCCCGCGCGACCAGGAGCGCCGACATGTTGTCCTTCCGGCTCGGCGTGAAGAGCATCAGAAGCACAAACTCTTCCTTTGTCTCCCCAGGCAGACGCATGATCGTGTAGTAGGGCTCCATCTCGCGGTCGCGCCCCTCCACGGCCTTTCTGGGAATCTGCCAAAGATCTTCCTTGTTGTAGAAGACCTGGGGGTCCTCCATGTGATAGGTGCTGTACATCCTTGATTGGACCGTGAAGAGGTCCTCGGGGTATCGGATGTGTGATCGAAGGTCAGCGGGCATCCCGGAAAGCGGTTTGAAAAGAGCAGGAAACGCCCCGCTATACGCCTGAATCACGGGATCAGTAGGGTCTGCCACATAGAAGTTCACGCTCCCGTGGTACGCATCAACCGTCGCCTTCACAGAATTGCGGATATAGTTCTCGCCTCCCGCCATCGGGGTCGAGTAGGGGTAACCGTCCGTGGTCGTGTAGGCATCGATCATCCAGACCAGCCGCCCATCGTCGGTGACCACCAGGTACGGATCGCGATCAAACAACAGGAACGGCGCGATGCGCCTGACCCGCTCCGCGATGGAGCGGTAGATCATGATCCGGCTCTCTGAGGTGATGTCATTCGAGAGCAGAATTTTCAGCTCCGCCTGCCGCATGGCGAAGAGCACTTTCCGCAGGAATGATCCGACCTGAATCCCCCCGTTGCCCTTGTACGTCGCGTAGACGTTCTGCTCTCCGGACGGATAGTCGAGCTCCTGAGAGCGCGTTCTGACAAAGACATACTCGTTCCCGAACTCGCCATAGTAGATCTCGGGGCGAGAGACTTTGATGTTCGTCGTGGAAACCGGGGGAATATCCTTGATGAAAAACTCGGGGAGGCCCTCAGGACTGATCCGATTCACCGGTCCCAGCACGACCCCGTAGCCGTGCGTGTAGGTGAGGTGCGAGTTAATCCAG
>DATEAO010000143.1:0-2578 GCA_035288345.1 Candidatus Methylomirabilota bacterium
GCAGAGGCTGTGGCCGCAGCATTCTATTCTCCCGACGAGCCGAGGATCAAACCGCTGGAAGCTGAGCAACTTCAGAAGGTCAGACTCGATGCCGCCCAGGCGTGGCTCAAAAAGATCATCGCTGAGGCGCCCATTGAGGTCGTGGTAGCGGGTGACATTCCCCGCCCCGCAGCCTTGGGCCTGGTGGAGAAGTCCCTCGGATCGCTCCCCGCTCGGGACCGCATCAGCGACAAGACGCTGGGAGACCTACGAACCATCAAGCGAGCAGTCGGGCCGATCAGAGTCGAGAAGAAAATCAGCACCAAGACACCTCAGGCTGTTGTGATGGATGGGTTTTTCGGGACCGACATCCAGAATGTCCCCGACGTGCGGCTCCTGGTGTTGGCTTCACGGATCTTAAGCACCAGGATGAACAAAGTCATCCGCGAGGAGAAGCAGCTCGTCTATAGCATCGGCGCGTCATCGCAACCCGCGAGCGAGTACCCCGGCCTCGGCCTCTTCGCTTCCCGCGCGCCGACTGATCCAGCCAAAGCAGAGGCGCTCGCCGCGGCGCTCGACGAGATGCTCGCCTCGTTCGCCAACGCGGGTCCAACCGACGATGAATTAGGGGTCGCCAAAAAACAGATCGCGAACTTCCTCGACCAATCCATGAAGGAGCCGGAGTTCTGGGTGACCCGGCTCTCGACGCTCGACTACCGTGGGCTCAGCGTGGACGACATCATCGAAGCCCCGGCCGCATACCAGCGGTACACAGCCCAGGAAGTCCGCGAAACCTTCGCCCGCTACAGCGGGCCCACTTCCCGCTTCCGATTCATCATCACCCCAACCAGTCAGTAGCCTTTCCGGCACGAAGCTCACCCTGACGTCTCACACGCCCATCCGCCCGAAAGGGCGACCCACAATTCAATAGTCAGCTCCCCCCCAAGAGTTTCCAAATAACAGGCAACGCTGACGAGCGCGTGTCGTTCACGTGCGCTGAGCATACGCGTGGGCGAGGCGGGGGGCACGGAGGTTGGCGGCTACGCCGATCGCGGTGAGGGCCATCAGCACGCTCGCGACGTAGAGGAGATGATAGCTGCCAAGCAGATCGAAGGCCCAACCGCCCGCATACGAGCCAAGGCCCATCCCGAGGGACGAGATGAAGAAGATCGCGCCGTACGCGGTCCCCATCACCTTGTCTCCGAAATACTCACGGGCTACCAACGCATAGAGCGGCATGACGCCGCCGTAAGCAATTCCAAAAAATGTGGACACCGCGTAGAGGGAGAGCAGGTGATGGGCCACGAGGTAGGACGCCACGACCGCGGCCTGAAGAGTGAGCATCGAGACGAGCGCGGTCTTAGCGCCGTAGCGGTCAGCGAAGAGGCCCGTCGCGATCCGCCCCGGGATGCTGGTGGCGCCTGACCAACCGAGGAGCGTGGCGGCAGCGAGCTTGGGAATCCCGAGATCCATCGCGTGGGCGACCATGTGAAAGATGGGACCGGAGTGGCCGGCGCAGCAGAAGAAATGAGCGAGCGCGATCAGCCAAAACGGGCGGCTCCTCAAGGCTTCACTCGACGTCATCCCTCGCCGGGTCTCATTCGGAGCACCGCCGTATGCGCTGACACCGAGGTCCTCAGGACGATTCCTGATGAGCAATGCGCACGGGATCACGACTGCCCAGGCCAGTAGCCCGAAGATGAGGAACGTGGCTCGCCAGCCGAATGCTGAGATGAGGATTCGGGCCAGAGGTGACATGACGAGGATGCCAAGGCCATTTCCCGCCGAGACGATCGCCACAGCGAGGCCGCGTCGTGTGGTGAACCAGCGCGTTGCCGTCGAGGTGAGCGGGACGTAGAACGCGCTGATCCCGATCCCTCCGAGCAACCCAAAAGTCAGGTAGAGGTGCCACTCCTCCGTAATGCGACTCGCGAGAAGCATCCCCGCGCCGAAGAGAATCCCTCCCGAAAGGACGACCGTTCGTGCCCCGATCCGGTCAGAAAGAGTTCCCCACGCAAAGGAGGCGACGCCGAAGACGAGCCAGTTGATGAGCGCAGCGGCCGAGATGGTCGAGCGCCCCCAGCCGAACGTTTCTTGAAGAGGTGGGAGAAAGACGCTGAGGGAGAAGATGAGACCGATCCCCATCATGATGATGAGAAAGGCCGCTCCAAGAATCACCCAGCCGTAGAAAAGACGCGAGCGCATTATCCTCGATCGGGAGTCTTCTGTCTTAAGGTGTGGCCATACACTTCGGCAGCTCAGCTCCCGGGCTCACTATCTTGGGATGAACTCGGTCAGACATAGGGTTCGCCGCCGGAAATATACGTGCCGATAATGTTCCCGTCCGTGATCGGGAGAAGAAGGTGGGACGGGAACTCTTCGTTGTGGTAAACGGTCACCCGAGAGGCCAACTGTCTTCGAATGTGACCGATGCCGACCCCTTCAAGGGAATGCGAGGCCTTGTCATCGGAGCAACTGATTCTGAGCTTGATCTTTGAGCCCGCCTTGAAGAGATTCGCTGTGGGAACCAGCGGAATCTGAAATTCGTAGATCCGTCCCGGCTCCAGCCGCTCGGCGCGGGCGTGCGGGTGGACTGGCT
>DATEAO010000144.1:0-7811 GCA_035288345.1 Candidatus Methylomirabilota bacterium
CCACGCAGGTTCATGAGTTCTGCGCTTCCAGGGAAATCGCTCGCTCCTACCCCGTTGCTGTAACCATCCACTCCTTGAATGAACTCGCCTGAACCAGGGGCCTCGTCTCTGCTGTTGAGTCGCGCAAGACACGGTTCTCAACGCACGGACTCCGACCTCCCATCGGCAAGAAAACATTGATGCGCCGGACAGCTATCGGTGAACGCCTCCTTGGAGCCGTTGAGAGCAGCGAGGAGGGCAATACTGCCTTGACCTCAGCCTGATCCAGGCACCCTAAACGGGCCGCACCGAAATACCGATTACACTAATCAATACCCGGCCCGTCGGGCCTTCGCCAAAGACACAGGTTACCTGGCTCCCAACGCGGAGCGAACTGGCCCGGCGAGACTAGAAGCAGCAATCGCGTGGGACAGAGGTGTCCAGTGGCCCTCGCGATAGTAGAGCATGCTGATCACCTGGGGTTGATCCGCTAGTATCTGGGTCAAAGAAAACAGTGGCACTCCCAGACGATTCGCAATCTGCATAAAGGCAGACTCGTCGGGCGAGGGGATCCGACTGAGCCGGAAGGTTTCCACCTCCGTGGATGACGGAATGTACATTGAAACAAGGTTGCCTCCAGCCTCCGCAACCAGACGTGCGAGCTCCTTGACGAGGATCTCGGTTACCCTAACAGATTCAGGTGTCGCATACGATGGATTGACTCCTCGGCCAATGTGATTGTTGGCAGACCCACCGCCCCTGTACAGGTCGGGAAGCATGGATCCAACAACCCAAAGCCTAACAAGATTCCCCGCATGCGATCTCGACATGATCCAGTTGTATATCGCCGACTTCCTAAGGTAGTCCTTCCTTGCGTAGAATGAAGACGATAAGTCTCTCAGGCGCAGAGGACCATTGCTTATCAACTCATAGTAGTCACCGGTCAAATTGTCAGAAAAATCGTTGGCAAAGAAGCCGAGCACTGTAAGATCAGGGCGGAAGACACGACCATATACCTCGAGAAACCTGACGGCGTAGTCAGTACCCTTTCCAGGGTTGCCGGCGTTCACGACACGAACTCTCAAGCCGGCACCGTCAAGATTCGCCTGCAGTACTGAAGCGAACGTCTGGTCGTCATCTACACCTACGCCGTATGTGAAGGAATCGCCGAGCAGCAAAACAACAAAGTCGGCCCGGGCCTGAATCCGGCGCACCACCGTCCTCAGCCCCATCGCATCGTTTGTGTAGCGATACGCGTAGCCTCCCGGAAAGGTACGTACCGCAGTTTGGTCCGGAGTGGGAACGCTACCCAAAATAGGATCATATGCAAACATCGTTGGTCCCGTTGGTTGAGGCGCGACCAATCTGATCCCGACCTCGGCAAGAGCAAACCCGAGGCCTCCTCCAAGTAGCACAAGCAACATGAGCGTGGCTGAGGATTTTCCGCCTGACGTGGCCATGTGGGGCCTTCAGTCAGATGAGATCCCTGTCCTTGCTCAACAGGAAGTTGTTTAGTATCAGCAGATCTAGGTCGCTCGATAGGAAGGTGCGGAGAGCATCCGGAGGGGATGCGACGATAGGCTCTCCGCGAAGGTTGAAGCTCGTGTTGAGGACTACAGGCACACCGGTTGTGTCGCCGAAGTTTTTGATGATGTCGTAGTAGAGGGGATTCGACTGTCTATCTACAGTCTGAAGGCGCCCCGTCCCCATGTGCGTAACAGCAGGGATGTCTCCCTCGCGGTCATTTCTAACCGGGACAACAGCAAGCATGAATCTTAGAGGATGCTGGCCCGCTGCTTTCCCAAGATCGAAGTACTGTTCCGCCTTCTCGTCAAGGATCGCAGGTGCAAAGGGCCTGAAAAGCTCGCGAAACTTGATCTTGCTGTTGACGACTTCTTTCATTTCTGGCCGACGCGGATCAGCAAGGATCGACCGGTTCCCTAGTGCTCGCGGCCCCCACTCAAAACGGCCCTGGAACAAGCCAACCACCCTGCCAGACCGAATGGCATCCGTGGCACGGCTGACTATCTGAACCGAATCCTCAAAGTACCGGTAGCTAATCCCGGAACGATCCAGGATGGACGCCACTTCCGCGTCGCTGTATGCCTTGCCGTAGTAGGCGTGATCCATGACAAACCTTCTTGGCCCGCGGAGCATCACGTGCCACGCAAACAGGGCGGCACCTAATGCGCCACCGGCGTCGCCCGCATTGGGCTGTATGTAGACACGGCGAAAGGGGGATTCGCGCATGATCCTTCCATTGGCAGCGCTGTTCAGCGCAACGCCGCCAGCAATGACTAGGTCGTCTAGCCCGGTTTCTTTATGTAGGTGCCCGACAATTCGCAGGAGAATCTCTTCGGTAACTGACTGGATGCTCGCTGCCACGTCAGCGTAGTATTGGTTACGAGCGGCCTCAACTTTTCCACCGTCAACGTCACCATGAGTGGATTTAGTGAAGAACGGCGCCTCGGGGGCACGAGGTGGCCCAAACAAGGCTACAAACTTGTCACTGTATGTTCTCCTCGGGGAATAGTGAAAGCTGAAGTAGTCCACATCTAGACGAAAACTTCCGTCGCCTTCAATCTTGATCACTCTCTCGACCTTGTCGATGTATATGGGCCTTCCATAACGCGCCATCCCCATTACCTTGTACTCACCGCTGTTCACCTTGAATCCAAGCCATGCCGTGAAGGCAGAGTAAAGGAGACCAAGGGAGTGAGGGAATCTCAGTTCTTTCGACAGGCTTATCCAGTTCTCGCCACCGCTCCAGTCGGCCGAAGCTTCCCCCAACACAGTCGTTGTCCATTCGCCCACGCCATCCACCGTCAGTACAGCGGCCTTCCGGAAGGGCGAGCAGAACATGGCACTGGCGGCGTGACTTAGATGGTGTTCGACGAACAGAATGCGGCCTGGCGGAACACCAAGGGTCGATCGCATGATCTCCTTGATCCAAAGCTTCTCCTTGAACCACGCAACCATCGCCTCCCGAAACATCTCCCACGAGCGAGGAAACGTGGCAAGGCAAGTGGACACTATCCTTTCGAACTTGGGCAACGGTTTCTCGTAGAACACGACGTAGTCAAGGTCCTGCGCCGCGATCCCTGCTTCGTCGAGGCAGTAGCGGATTGCCCATTGCGGAAACCTATGGTCATACTTGACGCGCGTAAACCGTTCTTCCTGCGCCGCGGCAACCAGCACTCCATCCCTTAGAAGGGCAGCTGCAGCATCATGATAAAACGCGGAGATCCCGAGCACGTAGCCTCTCGACATTCTAGACAACCCCTTAGAACTGTCGGCGGAGGGAAGCGTAGTCAACCTGAACCGGCCACCGTGGAATCCATCCGGCTCGTTCAAGCCGGCGAAAGGCAAGAGGGTGCTTGTGCAAGGTCGCAAGGAGTGAGAAGACAGGGACCACGACGAAATAGAACATGGTGAAGAGCAGTCTGGCATGAAAGTTGCCGAGGTGCACGGCGAGCATCCCCCAGCTCCGTATCAACCGTCTGATCCAGCCCCGCACCCGAACTCACCTCCTAGAAAAGGCTGTAGATGAATGGTCCGACAACAGGCACGCTTGCCAAGAGCAGCAAACCGCTGAACAGAAGCATGACAATCACCATAGGTATCATCCACCAGAGTTTTCGCGTCCAAAGGAAGTACACTAGTTCGGCTGCTGACGAGACTAGCCCTCGAAATGCAATCATCGAATCATCTCCTCATCCCTCACCGGACTCTTCGTCAGTCGGGCTGCACGATCTCTAAGTTCCGCGAGCGTTTCTTGGCAGAAAGCGCTGCAACTCCCGAAACCCAGACCCCATACACAAGACAGGCAAGAAGCCACACCCACGTCCGAGTCAGTACGCTAAGTTCGGCTGCCATCAGCGGCACAACAATGTTTCCCCCAACCGCCCATAGGAGCACGCCGTAGGAGACACCAGTCGCAAGCAGAACCAGTGACGGAGCGAGCTGCTGACTCATTGCATACAAGGTGCCACACACCGCTCCCGTCAACGAGACTATCGCCAGACCAACTATGAAGGAAGTACCTGGACGATGTCGGCTGCCGAGGACCAACCCTGCCAAGTCAGCCAGGACCTTGCCCGGCTCCAACCCCGAAAGGGGATGAAGTAGCCAGAGCGCTCCAATCATAAGAAATCCGCCTGCAGCACCGACGGCGAACCCTGTCAACGGCCCGAGGACTAGACCCCTCACCTCGTATTTGGAGTCGGCGATCACGACTGCCCTCCTGTCATCCTGCCACTATGCTCAGGAAGCTTCACGAGCCAACGACAAGGACGCGAGCAGCACGCTCGGCTCGCACAGTGGTTGCTGCGCTAATGAACCGTCCCTGCAGAACATCCTGCACCTGGGTGCCGTTGAGACCTGAGTTAGGCTGACCTATTCTCGTCCAGACCGACATACTCCGACGCGGGAGACCTGCCATCCCCTGGAGCCCCACGAGTAGATGCAATTCCTAAAGCGCGCTGGTAAAAGCACTCAAGTTCCTGACCCTTATTGCGCCAATTGTGCTTCTCTTCGGCTCTCGAGCGAGCCGCGGCACCTATCGCCTTTCTTAGCCCCGGATCCCGAGCCAGCTGTCTCATTGCAGCCGCTAGCCCCAAGACGACCCGCTCAGGGCTGTCCGCAGGCACTACAATCCCAGCGCCGCCGGAAACTAGATTGACAGGCCCGCCGAGATCGACACAGAGCACCGGTTTTCCGGCGGCCATGGCCTCTATGCAGACCCATCCACCGGAGTCGTGCAGGCTGGGATGCACAAGCACGTCCGACTCCCGGAGACGCTGAAACACCTGCTCTCGTGGCAACTGACCAAGGAACTCTACACGATCCGAGACCGAGAGCCGCCGCGCAATCCCTTCCAGGCGCCTGCGCTCCGGCCCATCGCCGATAAGGACGTATTCGCACTCGGGGATTGCCGCTAGCGCAAAGGCGCGCAAGGCCAAGTGAAAGCCCTTCCAGCTCAAATGGCGACCGACGCTCACAAATCTTGCCGGGGCGGCCTTGGCTCCATCGCCGGGGTGGAGCCTTTCCAACTCGTCGCAAGGCAAGGCGGACTGTGCGAAGCAGTAGACCTTCCGAGCGCCTAGAATGCGCATCCGGCAGGCAGTCTCATCGGTGGTCGCAAGTGCGACCGCACTCCGGCGGGCAGTGAGGCGCACGAAAGGATCTCTTTCGCCAACCCAGCGAGCAACATCTCGGGCGACTTCGTAGACGAATCCCGCAATACTGAAGGTGCGCCAGAAGCGTCGTGGTGCTGACTCACCGCCTCCAACCGGCCCCCAGACAAAAGGAACAGGCAACAAGGCCAGAAAGCTTGGAGCCCAGTACTTTACGAGAGTCACGTGATGTACTAGGTCAAAGCCCACCTGCCGGTGCAGACGCCGGCAGACAAATAGGGCCCCCAATTGCCACAGGTAGTAGTAGAGCTGCACACCTCGTTGCCCTCGCTTCCACCACCTCGCCCACGCAGGAAGGTCGAAGTACACAAATCGGGGGACTCGAGGGTGCGATTCCACAACTGCCGCTTCAATGGCAGAACGGTTGTTTGCCCGCGTGATGACCCAAACGTCGTGGTACCTCGCGATCTCCCACGCCACGTTCCAGCCGACACCCGGTTCGGACCCCTTGCCAGGCTCACAGGCGTAGGCGGAAATCAGAATGCGAAGGCGCCTCACGGTTCCGAACCCCAAACCGCCTTGCGCCAGCGGAGGAGAGGCATATCGGAAGAATGCCCATCAACGAGTGCCTGATGGTACGCACTGAACGCGGCCAGGCGAACTAACGCCTCAGCACCAGGTCTGCCCACGCGAGACGGTGTCCACCCACTAAGGTAGCGAACACCCCAAGTCAGGGCCTTTGAAGGACTCCACCGATAGATCAAAGCCGCCAGTTGGAGGACGTAATACGCAAGGTCGATGTGAGGAAACCCCTGCAGTTCACCATACTCCCAGTCCACAGCACGGATTATCTCGTCTCCATTTCGCACGAGATTCCAGGGCGCAAAATCGCCGTGCTGAAGCGCAACTTCCCACTCGTCATGCTCCAAGGAACCCAGCCAGCCTCCAATGTACCTCGGGGCTAACGGGAGGGCCGATAGAGCCTTGACCCATGGATGCCTGTCTAGCGAGAGTCGAGGACCGGTCCCCCGCAGAGCGCCAAGGTAGCTGAGCACGCCCTTAGATGGAGGCAGCCTTGCAGGAACATGACGGCCGAGAACAGGCGTCATCAGGAGTGCGACACCGTTTCCCAATGGACCTACCTTTAGGGCCCTTGGGCCGAACTCTGTAGGCAGCACGGCCAGTATCTCAAACTCACGAAGAACCCGATGACGAGCTGCAGAAGTTTCACCGTACTTCAGATATCCGATGACATTCATACACGCGTCCCAAAGGACTGCTGTGAACTTCTGGGTCGGGCCTCGAGGGCCCACAATTATTACGGATGAGACTGCTCCGGGTAGGCAATCACTCAAGAAGTCTGAAAGGGTGGGACCCTCGGTTGGGACAGTCTTTCCCACGTTTCCCCCAATAGCCGCCCAGGTCATAAGAATGAACCGGTACACGCGAGCCTGAGCGCGAAACGCAGGGTAGAGTGAAGCTTTCCTCCACGCCTCCAAAGGCCTACGAGCCGAAAGGTAGAGCCTGGGCATGTCCCAGTTTGGGACAGCGTAGACGCGGTGACCGGGAAAGGACAGAATGGTCCACGGATCGGTCATTATGCCCTGCCAGCTCCCACCCCGACAAACACGTCTATGATGAGATCTCGCACCCGACGCGCCACAACAGAGGGCGGTGCGTCCACGGAGATGGAGGTGTCGACTTCCCCTCGGGCAGCCAACTGCATCCACAGATCCAATTGCCTTTCGATTTCATCCTTCGGCAATTCCGGTTTTCGCGCATGAATCCGAGCAGAATCGTCATATAGCAGAATGATCAGATCTGGCCTGGGAGTTAGGCGTCCAAGGAGCCGGGCGAATCTAACTGAGGAAAGGCCATATCGCAACGGATCAACCATCACATCGAGCGAACACCGATCATACAGCACGACACGAAGCCTCGATGAATCATATAGATCCTTGAGGAAGTGACCAATCACATAATCCAACCAGTAATAGATCAGCCGAAGCCACTGAAGGCGACCCGGAGTCCTTCTCGGGGCGGTCGAGGTCTGCACAGCGGGTTCAAGACCCACGATCTTGCCAACGCGAGCTAAAGGCGGCAGGAGACCCGGTCGCCAATGCCTTGTCGCGGCGCCGAGAAAGACGCTCGGCAGGGTAGCCGAGACATGCCACAAGGTGGTGGTCTTTCCTACGCCATCCGGCCCAACTAAGGCTACGATCGGAGCACATCCGACAAAGTAGGGAGACACTTGCTTGACCAACCACGGGATAGACTGCCCGAGGGCCTCCCAAGGCCGGAGTAACGCAGTACGAAGGATCAAAGCTCTCCTCAGGATCCTCCCGAGTCTGGTTAGCCGGACCAGATCACCCGCCCCCAGAGCCTCTAGAAGCACGCGCGAAGGACCTCTCCCGAATAGCCTCCTTAGGTAGGCTCCAATGAGCACCTCATCTTCCTTGGCAATGGCCGCGTCCTTGGGTGCGCTGCCCCCAAGAACACACATGAGGACTCTCTTGGCGAAAGCGGCCCACGGGTCCACCTTGAAAGGTCCCACAAGCGTAGTCGAACACGGAGATTGCACCAGCGTCGCGGGCCCCCAGAAGAGCCGCCGAACGAAATCAATCTCGATGCAGCAATCGTCGCGGAAGGCGAACAGCCATTCAGCGAGCCACGGATTGGGCGGCACGACCGTCCGGA
>DATEAO010000145.1:0-9830 GCA_035288345.1 Candidatus Methylomirabilota bacterium
TGGAAGGTGGCGATCGATCTCTCGAACGATCCACGACCTGGTCTTGACCGGCCAGTTCGGGCGTGCTTCGGTTAACGGCGTGACTCGGTCCGCGCGTCCGCTTCCGACAAGGAGGATCCCATCTCTGGCGAGGTGCGCGGGGTAATCGAAGCTCCCTGGGTTGCGGAAGCCGATCGGTCGGTGCAAGCGAAACTCGCCTCGAACGATTTGGCCGCCGGTCAGGAGCGGGGGAGTGCCGTACAGAGTGACCTGGATCAGCCCGATCACCGGGCGCAGCTCACCTCTCTCGAGCAAACGTTCAGCCGCAAGGACGAGCCGCGTTCGATCGTGGCTCCACTGTTCAGGCTCGCGCACGATCTGAGCCTCGAGGGTCACAACAGGAGGAAGCGGACTCCGCGCGAGGTGATGTGGCGGAACCGAGCCCTCCTGTCCCCAGAGCATTCCGAGAATAACGAATGATCCGAGCACGAGTGACGTGACCGAGATCGGGTGGGTGCACGAGAGAAGAGCGACGCAGCCGAGAAGAAGCAGGCCGAGCGCTCCGTAGAGCCACCAAGGATCTGCTGGAGTAAGGGAAGAGGCTGAAAGGCCGACGATAAACGCCGCCGCCACCGGCGCAAGCGGCATCGCGTAGAGATGCCATGGGTGACGACGGTCGGGCTTGGAATCAGCCGCCACTTGGGGGCTCCACAGTCACCAGCGCTTTGATCGCTTCAAACTTCTTCGCGCCAATGCCTGGAACCGTGAGGAGGTCGTCGATGGCTTCGAAGCGGCCCCGCTGCTCGCGGGCCTCGATAATCCGTTTGGCCGTGATGGGGCCAATCCCCGGCAACCGCTGGAGGTCCGCGATGTCGGCGCGATTCAGGTCGACCGGGCTTTGGAGAGCTTGATCAGAAGGGGAGAGTTTCTGGGAGCGAAAGGGGGATGAGCCTGGAGACTGTCCGTCTTGGCGTGACGTCGTTGAATGGGAAGGCAGCTCCTCCTCCTGGTCAAGGGACTCCAAGTGCCGGGCCAGTTCGGGAAAGCCGTGGCGGAGCTGTTGAACCAGTGATCCAACCGCGAGGGCGAGCACAAGAAGGAAGAGAAGCCAGAGCTCTCGCCGGTGGTACATCTCAAAGCCAGCAATTAGCTGTCAGCGATCAGTATTCAGCTCTCGAAGGGCGCACCAACATCGGCAATCGATTGAGGGCGAAGCTACTCAATGGATGAACTCTCTTTGCCCACAAACGCTTCGTGCAAGGCTCGGACGGCCAGCTCGGTGTAGCCCTCGGAGGGGGGCACGCCCAACTGCCCCTCTCCCACTCGATCGGACAAGCCGATCGAGGGAGGCCGACCCTCCCCCCGATCGGCTGGCGCCGGCGGAGCCGGCGCTCGAACAGGGGAAATAATCTGCGCGTCGGATCTTATAACCGTCGTTGTTACTCAACCGAAGAGCCCTCTTTGCCAACAAACGCTTCGTGCAAAGTTCGGACAGCGAGCTCAGTATACTTGTCGTCGATGACGCAGGAAACGGCGATCTCTGAGGTCGAGATCATCTGGATGTTCACGCCTTCCTTGGCCAGCACCGAGAACATGCGCGAGGCCACTCCCGCGTGACTCCTCATGCCAACTCCGACAATGGAAACCTTTGCGATCCGGTCATCGTGCGCCACCCCTTGAGCGCCGATCTGGCGGGCGACCTGCTCCAGCACCGTCACGGCCTTGGGCCGGTCCCCCCGAGGGAGGGTGAACGAGATGTCCGTGTAGTTGTCGCGGCTGATGTTCTGGACAATCATGTCCACCACGATGTTCTCGGCCGCGATGGTTCCAAAAACCTGAGAGGCAATGCCGGGGCGATCCGGCACTCGAAGGATTGACACCTTGGCCTGGTTCCGGTCGTGGGTCACGCCGGTCACGACGACATCTTCCATACAAGAATCCTCCCTGATGACAAGGGTGCCCGAGTCGGGCCTGAAGCTGGAACGCACGTGGACAGGGACGCTGTGCTTCTTGGCGAACTCGACCGAGCGTGACTGGAGCACCTTGGCGCCGAGGCTCGCCATCTCCAGCATCTCGTCGTACGAGATCCGTCCCAGCTTTCTCGCGTCCGGGACGATGTTCGGGTCCGCCGTGTAGACGCCGTCAACGTCGGTGTAAATCTCACACACATCAGCCTTCAACGCGGCAGCGAGCGCCACGGCGGTCAGGTCGGATCCGCCCCGACCCAACGTCGAGATCTCGTTGTCGGGCGTTACGCCCTGAAACCCCGCCACGACGACGATCTGCCCGGCATCAAGCGCGCGCCGAATCCGTTCTGTCTCGATCTTCTGAATGCGAGCCTTGGTGTGCGCCTCGTCAGTCACGATGCCGATCTGCTGGCCCGTAAACGATTTGGCCGAGGAGCCGAGCGACTGAATTGCCATCGCGAGCAGCGCGATCGAGACCTGCTCGCCTGTCGCCAGGAGCATGTCGAGCTCGCGCGGGTCGGGGGTCGGCGTCACCGTGTTGGCGAGCGCGAGAAGCTGATCGGTGGTTTTTCCCATGGCGGAAACCGCGACCACAACCTGGTGGCCGGCTTTGGCGCTCTCAACCACGCGTCTGGCCACGCCCTGGATCCTCTCAGGATCGGCCACCGAGCTTCCCCCATACTTCTGGATGATGAGGCTCATGTGAATGAGGTCATCCTACACCGCGAAAAAAGAAGTTGTAAAGGGCCGGCACGGGTTCGGAACTGGAGGGTCAAGTTTCCCGAATTGAATTGCCAACCCCGAACCCCGAATCCCGAACCCCGAATTTACTTGCCAACCCCGAACCCCGAACCCCGAACCCCGCCTGACGTGCCCACTCTGGTGGCGTCTCGGAGACTGACCTGCTCGACCGCGAGCAGGAGAAGGCCCCAGACGGTCACGGGAAAATACTGCGCAGCATGGTAGAGGAGCGAGAAGCTGAGGGAATCAGCGCGTGACACCTGGAACAGATCAAGCGCCAGCACCGCTGTGGCCTGAAGCACGCCAACAAAGCCAGGGCTCGACGGCAGGCTCACGCCTAGTCCCATGAACGCCAGCACGGTCCACGCCGCGCGAAAGGGAAGATCGAGCCGGGCCGCGAAAAGCCCGGTCCAGACCGACACAGCGACAAACACCCAAATGCCGATGGACCAGGCGACGATCGGAAAGAGGTGAGCGGGCGTTCGGAGTCCTTCGAGCCCCTCATTGACAGTGTTGAACATCTTGAGCAATCGCTCCTGAAGCCGCGGGCGCCTCACAATGGCTTCAAGGAGTCGCCGGCAGCCGCGAGGGGCGATGGTGATGATCCCAAGCATCACCATGGCGGCAAGATCAGCGCTGAGAAAGAGGAGCGCGGCCCACTTGAGCTCTTGAGGAACTGGCATGAGTAAGAACGTTGCGGCGAGTATCAGGCCGATCGCCAAACCGTCGAGAACGCGCTCGACCAGGAGTGTGGCGATCGTCATCCAGAAGCCTGGACCATGGCGCGACGCGACATACGCCCGAAGGACTTCCCCGGCGCGGAGTGGAAGGAGGTTGTTCCCCATGTAGCCGATCACGACGGCGTTCAAGAGGTGAGACGACCGCGTGCGGGGTGGGAAGAGGTAGTGCCAGCGCCAGGCGCGCATCACGATGGCCACCCCAGTGAAGAAAAAGCTGGCCGCGAGGAATCCCCAGTGGGCGTGAGCCAGGCGGTTCGCCACCACTCCGAGGTCCACGCTCCAGAGCAAATATCCGAGGAGAGCTCCGCTGACCGCGATCCCGAGCAGGACTTTCAGCAGCCGTCCTGACGCGATCACGAGCGGATCAAAGACGGAGGTGGGGGAGAATGGCACTCAGTCGAGGAGGGACTTCGATGGGAAGAAGGGCCGCGGCGCTGAGCGCGGTCTCCGGATCCTTCAGGCCGTGACCGGTCAAGGTGAGCACCACGCGGCTCCCGCCCTCGAAGCGCTTGGCCTTGGCGTGTTTGATCAGCCCGGCCACCGACGCCGCGGATGCAGGCTCCACGAACACGCCTTCGAGCCGGGCGAGCAGACGATAGGCGTCGAGAATCTCCTCGTCGGTGACACTGTCGATCAGGCCGCGCGACTCCTCCGCGGCGCTGACCGCTCCTGCCCACGACGCAGGGTTGCCGATCCGGATCGCGGTGGCCACGGTCTTCGGCTCTGCGATCACACGCCCTTCCACGATCGGCGCGGCTCCGGCTGCCTGGAACCCGAGCATTCGCGGGAGCGCGCTGATCGTCCCGGCCTTCGCGTACTCCTTGTATCCCTTCCAGTATGCGGTGATGTTCCCGGCGTTCCCCACGGGGAGCAGATGATACTCCGGCGCGCCGCCGAGCTGGTCGACGACCTCAAACGCGGCTGTCTTCTGCCCCTCGATCCGGTACGGGTTGATGGAGTTGACGAGCGTCACCGGCTTTGCTGCCGCAATCTCCTTCACGAGGCTGAGCGCGTCGTCGAAGCTTCCTTGAACAGCCACGACCTTGGCGCCGTGAATGCTGCTCTGGACCAGCTTGCCTTGAGCGATCGCGCCGGCAGGGATCAGTACCACCGCGGTCAACCCGGCACGCGCCGCGTACGCAGCGGCCGACGCGGCAGTGTTGCCGGTGGAGGCGCAGATGACCGCGCGCGCTCCCTCCTCGAGCGCTTTGGAAATCGCCACGGTCATCCCGCGGTCCTTGAATGATCCTGTGGGGTTGAAGCCCTCGCACTTCAGAAAGATCTGAAGCTCCGGTGCGACGACGTGACCCAGACGTGTGGCAGGAAGGAGCGGCGTCCACCCTTCATTCAGAGTGACCACCGGCGTCTTCTCCGTGATCGGGAGAAAATCGCGATACCGCTCGATCACGCCACGCCAGCTCATCAGGGTCTCGCTTGAACCTGTGAGGGGTCTCCCCCTTCGACACGGATCACAACGGTGGGGGCGGCCACGACGGGCAAGCGGTCGATGGCAGCGATCGCCTCGCGCATATCTGACTCGCGCGCCTCGTGTGTCATCATCACCACGGGAACCGCCTCTGCCTGCGCCCGCCATTTTTGCAGGACCGAAACGATGGAGATGTCGTGACGCCCCAGGATCCCTGCCACCTGCGAGAGGACGCCGGGTCGGTCCATCGCCATGACGCGGAGGTAGTATGCTGACCGGATCTCCTCCATGGGCCGGAGCCTCAGCGGGTGAGTGGTCGAGGTCGGGAGATCCAGCGATAGCGCCGGCAGCCCGTGCGCCAGTCTCCGCGCGATCTCCACGATGTCTGACAAGACCGCAGAGGCCGTCGGCATCTGCCCGGCGCCCCGCCCGTAAAACATAAGGTCTCCGACCGCATCGCCGTTGATGAAAATGGCGTTGAAAACACCGGAGACCGACGCCAGCGGCGAATTGGCCGGGATCATGGTGGGATGCACGCGCACCTCAACCGACCCATCGGCGGCCTTGGCGATGGCGAGCAGCTTGATCCGGTAGCCGAGCTCGCGCGCGTTCGCGATCTCCTGGGGCGTGATGCCGCTGATCCCCTCCGTATAGATCTGCTTGAGCTCCACAGCCGTGCGATACGCGAGCAGCGTGAGGATCTGGAGCTTATGCGCCGAGTCGATCCCCTCCACGTCCAAGGTGGGGTTGGCCTCCGCGTAGCCGAGCGCCTGCGCTTCTTTCAGCACAGACGCAAAATCGCGCCCCTCTTCTGTCATCTTCGTCAGGATATAGTTCGACGTGCCGTTCACGATGCCGAGCACTGACGTGATGCGGTTGGCGACCAACCCTTCTTTGATGGCGCGGATGATCGGGATGCCGCCGGCCACCGCAGCCTCGAACCCCAGCAGCACGCCGCGGGCGCGAGCCTCCTCAAAGAGCTCTTTGCCGTGCACGGCGAGCAGCGCCTTGTTCGCCGTGACCACCTGTTTGCCGGCCTGGATGGCTCGCAGGATGAAGCTTCGCGCGGGCTCGAGCCCTCCGATCAGCTCGATGATAATTTGCACCTGCGGATCGGTCAAAACCTTCTCAGCGCTTGGGGTGATCGGGAGGCGGGAGAGGTCCAGGCCTTCGCGCGGACGCGTGAGATCCTTCTCCGCGATGGCGGCGAGCGTGAGCCGGCAACCGGCGCGCTCTTCCATCTCAGTCTGGTGAGTCTGGAGGATCTTTACGACCCCGGCGCCGACCGTGCCGAGGCCGAGCAGCCCAATCTTGATCTCTGTCATATCTGGATTCTTCGGGTTGAGAGGCGTCCCCGGCTGAAAGCCGATGGGATTGTCCTCAGTCTTTTACTCTGCTTGTTCGCCCGACGTCCGCACGTTTCTGCCAGGACTTCGATCTTGACACTCACCCGCGCCGTGGCGAGAAGCGAGCAGATCGAGGCCCGAGGGAGGAGGAACCCCGAGGCGTATGCGGTATACGTTGAGGGGTGCCGACGACCGAGAACGAAGAGCTGCGACGCTTATCGCCACGGCGCTAGCCTTTCGCGAAGAGACTCTTCATCCCGCGCAGGGCCTGGCGGATGCGTTGCTCATTCTCGACCAAGGCGAAGCGCACGTGCCCTTCACCGTACTCGCCGAATCCGATCCCGGGCGAGACCGCGACCTTCGCCTCCTGCACCAGGAGCTTGGAGAACTCCACCGACCCCATCGGGGCGAACTGTTCCGGGATCTTGGCCCAGACAAACATGGTGCCCTTCGGCTTCTCCACCGCCCATCCCATCTTGTTCAGACCGGTGACCAGCACATCGCGCCGCTTCCGATAGATTTCCACGAGCGCTTTGACGCAGCTCTGGTCACCCTCGAGCGCGACGATGCCCGCGATCTGGATCGGCTGGAAGACCCCGTAGTCGAGATACGACTTGATCCGGGCGAGCGCGTTGATCATGCTCGCGTTGCCGCACGCGAAGCCCAGGCGCCATCCCGCCATGTTATACGACTTCGTCAACGTGAAGAACTCGACTCCGACATCCTTGGCGCCGGGAATCTCCAGAAAGCTCGGCGCGCGGTAGCCGTCGAACGTCAGATCGGCGTAGGTGAAGTCGTGGATCACCAGCAGTTTGTGCTCCTTCGCGAAGTCCACCACACGCTCAAAGAAGGGGCGATCCGTGACCACAGTGGTCGGGTTGTGAGGGAAATTCAGAATCAAAAGCTTCGGTTTCGGCCAAGCCAGGCGCACGGCCTCCTCGAGCTTCGCGAAGAAATCCTCGCCTCCTGTGAGAGGCACTGATCGCAAATCTCCATCAGCGATGACCACCGCATAGGCGTGGATCGGATAAGCGGGATTGGGAACAAGCACGGCATCCCCCGGTTGAATCAGCGCGAGGATCAGGTGGGCGTACCCCTCCTTCGAGCCGATCGTGGCGATCGCCTCAGAATCTGGGTTGAGCGACACCCCATACCGCTGCTCATACCAGCGACAGATCGCCACCCGGAGCCGGCGGATCCCTTTCGAGGCCGAGTAGCGGTGGTTGTGGGGTTTTCGAGCCGCCTCCACCAGCTTGTCTACGATGTGGGGCGGGGTCGGCAGGTCAGGATTCCCCATCCCCAGATCGATGATGTCCTCGCCGCGCGCCCTGGCCTTGGTCTTCAGGTCAGTGACGATCGCAAAGACGTACGGCGGAAGGCGCTTAATTCGATAGAAATCTTCCATGAAATGCTCCTGAGAGGTAGTCTCGCCATCATACCGCCGCATAGCTGAAACAGTCAAGAAATCAGCCGTCTGAAGACAGCGGGGTTCGGGATTCGGGGTTCGGGATTGGCGGTGACGCAGCCCGACTCCCGATTTCCGATCCCCGAACCCCGGTCCCCGAAATTCAGCTTGACACGATGGGTATCGATTTGTACGATAGCTCTACCTTTTCGCAGGACCACTCGAGAACATGAGCGAGCGCACAGGCGGGCAGAGCTTCTTCTACTTTTACTTTACCGGTTTGCCTGCCGGCTCTGACGGGACTATGTAACGAACGTTAAGAGCCACGGGCAAACAGAACGCCGAGCCGCCCGTGGCGCCAGAGAACGAAAAGAGGCCGCGGGTCAGTGATCCGCGGCCTCTTCGTTTTCCCGGTGGCTAGTTTGCGTTTCTGTCGGCCTTTGATCTTGACACCCATTCGCGCCGGGGCGAGAAGCGAGCAGCCCAAGGCCCGAGGGAGGAGCCAACCGGAGCGTACGCGGTTGTACGTGAGGATTGGCGACGACCGAGAACGCCGGGATGCGAAGCTTATCGCCACGGCGCAGGGAGGAGAGCAATGGTTATCATCCTGACATCCCGCGCGACCGAGCAAGACATTGAAGATCTCTCACGGCGTATCACAGCCATGGGCTATCGCCCGCATGTGAGCCGGGGCGAGGCGCGGACCATCATCGGCGCCATCGGTGACGACCGTGGGAAGGAGCGGTTGCAAGCGCTTCAGGCGTTGGAATGCGTGGAGGCGGTGGTTCGCATCCTCCAACCATTCAAGCTCGCCAGCCGGGAGGCGCATCCGGAAAACACGCTGATCAAAGTGGATGGCGTCACCATCGGCGGAGAGAAAGTTGTGGTCATGGCCGGCCCGTGCTCAGTTGAATCTCGAGAGCAGTTGCTTGCCGTGGCGGAAAAGGCCAAGGCCGCGGGCGCGTCGATCCTGCGCGGCGGCGCGTACAAGCCGCGGACCTCACCGTACTCCTTCCAAGGGTTGGAGGAAGAAGGGCTCAAGCTGCTCGCCGAGGCGCGCAAGCGGACGGGGCTGCCGGTGGTGACTGAAGTCCTGGAGCCGGAGAAAGTGCCGGTGGTGGCCGAGTACGCGGACATCGTGCAGATCGGGGCGCGGAACGTGCAGAACTTCTCGCTCCTCAAGCGCGTGGCGGAGTGCGGGAAGCCGGTGCTGCTCAAGCGGGGGATGGCGACCAGCGTGCAGGAGTGGCTGCTCTCGGCGGAGTACATTCTCTCGGGCGGCAACCCCAACGTGATTCTCTGCGAGCGGGGGATCCGGACGTTCGAGACCTCGACGCGGTACACCTTGGACCTGAACGCGATTCCGGTGGTGAAGAAGCTCTCGCACCTGCCGGTGGTGGTGGACCCGAGTCACGGCACCGGGCACTGGGAGTATGTGGCGCCCCTCGCGAAGGCCGGTCTGGCGGCCGGCGCTGATGGGCTCATTATCGAAGTTCACAACAAGCCAGAGGAAGCGCTCTCCGATGGCCCGCAGTCCTTGAAACCTGACACGTTTGCCAGCCTGATGAGGGGGTTGGCGCCAGTGGCCAAAGCCTTAGGCCGTTCACTCTAACAACCTAACAACTTGATGTCAGATCACAGATGTCAGATGTCGGTTCATTCAGATCACGGATCTCAGATCTCTGATGTCGGAAGTTCGAACCAACCGAGATCCGACATCTGAGATCCGGGATCCGTCCTAAACGAGGAGAGACTTCAATGGTCATTGTCTTGAAGGCGGGAACATCGGACCAAGAGATTGACGACGTCGCGAGACAGATTCGGGCGATGGGCTACAACCCCCACATGATTCGTGGGGAGCTCCGCACGATCATCGGCGCAGTTGGAGATGATCGAGGCAAAGACCGACTGAGAAGTCTTGAAGCGCTCGATTGTGTCGAGAGCGTGATGCCGATCTTGCAGCCGTTCAAGCTCGCGAGCCGCGAGGTCAAGCCGTTCCCCACTATTATCAATGTCAATGGAGTTGCCATCGGGGGCAAGCGACTCGTCGTCATGGCCGGTCCGTGCTCGGTGGAGTCGCGCGAGCAGATGCTGTTGGTGGCGGAAAGAGCCAAGGCCGCGGGCGCGTCGATCCTGCGCGGCGGCGCGTACAAGCCGCGGACCTCACCGTACTCCTTCCAAGGGTTGGAGGAAGAAGGGCTCAAGCTGCTCGCCGAGGCGCGCAAG
>DATEAO010000146.1:0-2109 GCA_035288345.1 Candidatus Methylomirabilota bacterium
GAGGTTCCGGAGAACTTCAGGGCCACAGGGGCCGCCCTCGCCACCCTGGGAGAGACGGGCGGCCGGCATCTCATCTTTATCGACTCTCAAAGGTTTTTGCAGATCGCCCGTGGGCGTGAAATCGTCTGGAGCTCTCCGGAACGGGTCGGCGGTAGTCAGGCCACAGCCGAGGTGATCAAGAGCCTATCTGGAGGCATACGGTTGACCGAGCGAGTCTCTTTTGAACCCAACCTGTACGTGGCCGATCTCGATGGGGACGGCGTGGATGAGGTTCTCCTGCCGAGAAACGTCTCCCCTGCCGGGTCGTTTTTGAACGTCGGGAACTTCATCGGCGCCACTGGGGGTGAAGTACTCGTCTTGTACCGGCAAGGCGCTGGGTTCAGCCTGCGGCCGCTCACCGCGAAACTTTCCGGGCTGGTGAGCGGGGTCGGCGTCACCGGGAAGGATCCACGTTCGCTCTTCATCGTCGTGGCAAGAGCTAACTTCCCACCTCTTTCGGGAGGGAAAAGCCAATTCCTCCTCTCAGAGACTGCTCAGCCAGGGAAATAGACTCGTGAGGTTTTCACAGCTATCACTCAGTCGTTCGCTTCAGAAGTTTTGATTCCGATTTTTCCAAAACCCACGAAGCCCTGTCCCCGGACACTGAACAGACATGGTTCATCCGTATAATGGGAAGTTCCCAAAGATTCACCCCACTGCGTTTGTCGAGTCGTCGGCTCACGTGATCGGCGATGTGGAGATCGGTGAGGAGTCGAGCGTCTGGTTCAACGTGGTGATTCGAGGTGACGTGAACCGGATCCGGATCGGACGAGGAAGCAACCTCCAGGATGGCACGGTGATCACGTGAACCGTCACGGCTCCCCGGCAATCGTTGGGGATTATGTGACGGTGGGGCATGCGGTCCGCCTCCACGGGTGCACGATCGGATCGAACTGCCTGATCGGGATCGGCGCGATCGTGCTCGATGGGGTGGAGCTGGAGGACGACTGCCTGGTCGCGGCGGGCTCGCTCGTCGCACCCGGTACAAAGGTCCCGAAAGGAAGCCTGCTGATGGGCGCCCCCGCGAAAGTCAAGCGCCACGTGACCCGGAACGACTTGGCGCTGATCCAACGATCCGCGCAGAACTACATAGAGCTTCGGAGTGACTACATGGCGTCTGTGGGCGTAAGACATGGCGATTAAGGCTGTCAAAGGCGTGAAGGATATCATCCCGCCCGAGATTTCTAAGTGGCAACGGTTGGAGGAGGCCGCGCGTCGTCTGCTCGAGACGGCAGGGTATCAGGAGATCCGTCTTCCGCTCTTCGAGAGGACCGAGCTTTTCACGCGAGGGATCGGTGAGGCCACAGACATCGTCCAGAAGGAGATGTACACCTTTGAGGATCGAAGCGGCGAGTCGCTGACGCTCCGCCCCGAAGGCACCGCGTCTGTGATCCGCGCCTACCTTGAGCACGGCATGGCGGTCTGGCCCAAGCCGGTTCGGCTCTACTATCTGGGGCCGATGTTTCGCCATGAGCGTCCCCAAGCGGGTCGGTATCGCCAGTTCTATCAGATCGGCGCTGAAGTGCTCGGCGCTGACAACCCGGTCGTGGACGCCGAAGTCATCGCGGTGTTGGTTGAGCTTTTTAGAAACCTTGGACTGGCTCAGCGTCTCGAGCTGCTCTTGAACTCCATCGGCGATGCGCAGTGCCGCCCGGCCTATCGTGATCGACTTGCCGGCTATCTGCGCCTCCATCTCCAAGACCTCTGTGACGATTGCAGGGAGCGTGTCGAGCGAAACCCCCTTCGAGTCCTCGACTGTAAAAAACCGGGATGCGCGCCGGTGATCCGTGAGGCTCCCGAGATCACTCACCATCTCTGTCGCGACTGCCGCAGCCATTTTGATCGCGTGCAGGAGTACCTTGGCGCGCTGGGTGTGAGCTATACGCTCGCCCCTCGATTGGTGCGAGGGCTTGACTACTATACGCGGACGACATTCGAGCTGGTGAGCCGCGAGCTTGGCGCTCAGAACGCCGTCGCGGCCGGTGGGCGTTATGACGGCCTCGTGGAAGAGCTGGACGGTCCCCCAACGCCGGGGATCGGCTTTGCCATGGGCGTTGAGCGGATCACGCT
>DATEAO010000147.1:0-8503 GCA_035288345.1 Candidatus Methylomirabilota bacterium
AGGTCCTGTTCCAGCGCCGAGCCGACACTCTGTTGGTGCGTGTTGCGATCCCGTTAAACGCCACGCAGACGCCCGAGGATGCGCTCACAATTGTCTCAGAGATCGCTCCCCCGCTGTACGCGGCTCTGATCAAGACGCTTCTCCCCATCGGAAAAGATCACTCATGAAACCACAGGCGCAACAGATCTTCTTCAAGCGGGCCACTTCGAGCCCGGTGAAAAAGTCAGTGTGACCCCTTTGCTTCGGGCACGCCCCGATTCTGGTTGCATTGGCCCTCGGTCTTTTCGGCGGCTTCTCCGGCGACCCCATCGGGCCGGATCCCCATCACGTGGCGTTCAATCTGGATGGGACGCTCGCCTACATCGTCAGCGCGGCGGGGGACGAAGTGGTCGAGATTTCGAGGTGACTTCGGGCCGGATCCGTACCCGAATTCCTGTGGGCCAAGGTCCCCATGGCGTTGCGGTCAGATGAGCTGAGCAGGGAGGATGCGATGAGCCAAAATGAAGGAATGCCTGAAGGCGGCCTCTCCCGAGTCGGAGTAGGGATTGATGATTGCTCATAACCCCCTCCACTGATCCCAGCGTGCGGGGCTACCGCACTGGGCTTTTGCCTCAGGTGGCAACGCCAAGTCGTTTCAGGGGATAGGGATGGCAAATGCGGGGCGGAGGGCTCTCATTGCTCTCGCCTCCTTTCTATTCAAGATTGTTTGTTCTGTTGTCCAGCAGGATTCGTGGCAGCCATTTGAAGCGCGGGTGAGTGAAAGACTTGGTCCCACAAACTACCTACGAAATTGGTGCCTCCGCACTATTGCCACCTCCGCGGGAGAGGGCTACAGTAATTTCGAGATTGAAAACCATTTTCAACAGGCGGTGCCCAAGTGGTCGAACCGGCAGCGAGCTTTCAACAGTACCTGAACGGGGCCGGGCTCAAAGGGACACGGCAGCGGGAGCTCGTGGTGCGCACCTTCTTCAATCTCGGCCGCCACGTGAGCGCTCACGATCTCTACGGAGTGGTGCGACGGCGCAACAAGCGCATCGGCCTTGTCACGGTCTACAGGACCCTTAAACTTCTCCGCGACGCGGGGCTGGCCGAGGAGCGGAGGTTTACAAGGGACTTCTCTCTCTTCGAACCCAAGCCACGCCGGCATCACGACCACATGATCTGCCTGAGGTGCGGGAAGATCGTGGAGTTCGAGAACGAGACGATCGAGATGCTTCAGGAGGAAGCGGCGCAGCGGGCCGGGTTCAGGATCGTCACGCATAAGCTGGAGCTATATGGAAAGTGCGGGAAGTGTCAGGCACGGGCATGAGTTTTTTTGAGTTCGTGTTGAAAATGGATGTCAATTTCTGGGGGCCGCCACAATGACTGTGCTCGTGCGGATGCTTGAGGCCGTGGTGATCACACTTCGCGAGGGGATCGAGGCCGCGCTCGTCGTGGGAATCGCGCTGGCCTATCTCAAGAGGAGCGGTGGGGCGGCCATGGCCCGCTATGTCTTCTGGGGGCTGGGTGCGGCGATCGTCGCGAGCGTTGCCGGCGCCGTCGTGATCACCCGATGGGGGTTGGACCCGGAGAACGAGGTCTGGGAGGGGAGCCTCATGCTCGTCGCCGCGGTGCTGGTGGGCTCGCTGGTGATCTGGATGTGGCGCGCGGGGAGGCGGGTCAAGCAGAGCACGGAGGCGCGCATTGGAAAGCTCATCGAGGCGCAAGGACAGGGTGTTGGAACCGGCGTGGGGCTCTTTGCCTTCACGTTCTTCATGGTGCTGCGCGAAGGGATCGAGACGGTGCTCTTCCTTGGAGCGCTGTCTGGGACGATCGGAGCGAACCCGTTCTACAACGCCCTCGGGGGCGGCACCGGTCTCCTGCTGGCACTGCTCTTTGGCGCGCTCCTCGTCCAGGGGAGCCTGAGGATCGACCTCCGCCGCTTCTTCCAGGTGACGGGAATCATCCTGCTCCTGCTCGTTGTGAAGCTCATTGCGAACGGCCTCCACGAGTTCATCGAAGCGGGGCTTCTCCCTTCGACCCCGGCGCTCCTCGCCGTCATCGGGCTCCTCACGCGCGAGAGCACGGCCGTTGTCCTCCTGGCTCTTCTCATCGCCGGCCCCGCCATCGTGCTGCTGCAAGCGTCTCTACGCGGAGAAGAAACGGCGCTCCCTGAAGAAGCCACCGCGGTCGAGCGGCGCAAGCGACTGGCGGAGATCCGCGCCTCCCGCCTCTGGACCAGATGGGCCGGCGCAACAGGAGTTGGTCTGAGCGTGCTGCTGCTCCTCTCGCTCGGGGCGGTCGCCCGGGGGTACGACCCCACTCCGACGCCGCTCGCCCTGTCGGCGCCGCTTCTCAGGATCGAGCTCGCCGAGATCGGGGAGGCCCCGATGAGAAAGTACACGGTCTCCGTCGATGGGGTGAGCGTCCGCTTCTTCGTCGTGCGGAAGGGCGATCAGTTGGCGATCGCGTTCGACGCCTGCGCCATCTGCCCCCTGAAGGGCTACCACCTGGTCGGCGATCAGGTCGTCTGCCGGAACTGCGACGCTCCGATCTCTTTCGAGACGATCGGCGTCCCGGGAGGGTGCAACCCGATCCCACTCAAAGCCAGGATCGAGGACGGAAGCATCCTGATCCGCGCCGAAGACCTGGCTGAGGGGAAGGCCCGCTTCGCTCAGGGAATGTGAGATGCTCCTTCGCTTGCTCGGACGATCGCTGAGAGAGCGCCGAGGCCACGTGGCCTTGGCGCTCTTCACCGTGGCCGTGGGTGCCGCACTCGTCTCAGCACTCTTGGGCGTCGCTTTTGCGGTCAGCGAGCGGATGGCCAAAGAGCTTCGCGCCTTCGGGGCCAATATTGTCGTGCTCCCAAGGGCGGAGCCGCTTGAGGTTCCTCTCGGGAGCCTCCGGTACGTCGCGCCCCAGGAAGAGGCGTTTCTCGATGAGGCAGACCTCCCGCGCCTCAAGACGATCTTCTGGCGGCACAACATCATTGCGATCGTCCCTTTCCTCTCTCGAGCCGTCGAGTTCCGCGGAGCGCGAGCTCTCTTCGTCGGGACCTGGTTCCAGAGAGAGCTGCAGATCCCGGAAGGGAAGCGCCAGTTCTTCTTCGCGAGCGGGTCGCGTCGGGAGGTGGCCTCGCTCGATGGGCGCTGGACGACGGGGCTCAGGAACCTTGCCGCGTCCTGGGAGGTGAAGGGGGCGTGGCCCGCAGAAGGAAGCGGCGCGGCGCTGGTGGGGCGAGCTCTGGCCTCACGATTCGGGGTGACGCCGGGGGAGACAATCGAGCTCAAGGTCGAAGGGAAGAGTGTGCGCTTCCCGGTCACAGGGATTCTAAAAACCGGCGGGGAGGAAGAGGACCAGATCTTCGCCGAGCTTGCGACCGTTCAAGCGATCCTGGGGCTTCCAGGCAAAGTTGACAAGGTCCGGGTCAGCGCTCTGGTCACGGCAGACAACGCGCTGGCTTTGCGGACGAGGAAGATCGGCGCCGAGCGTCTGCCGCCAGAAGAATATGAGCGGTGGTACTGCACGCCCTACCTCGACTCGATTATCTTCCAGATCGAAGAGGCGCTCCCCAACGCTAAGGCCAAGGCCGTCAGGCAGGTCGCCGACGCGGAGAGAGCGTTCCTCGACAAAGTCTCCCTCACATTCGCGCTGGTCGGGATCGTGGGGCTCACCGCATCTGTCCTCGGCGTCATGGCAGCGGTGGCCAGGGCGCTTTTGGAGCGGCGAACGGAGGTGGGCCTGATGAAGGCTTTGGGGGGCGATGGAAGGCAGATCGCGTCTCTCTTCTTCTTAGAGGCCGGGGTGACGGGCGTGGGGGGCGGTGCGCTCGGGTACTTACTCGGAGCGGCGCTGGCTCGCATGATTGGGCTGTGGGTCTTCGAAACTCCCATCGTCCTGCACCCGCTACTCCTCCCGGGTACACTTGGCGTCGCGGTGGTCATCGCCCTCCTGGGCACGCTCGCACCTGTGCGAGGCGCCCTCCGGCTGAGCGCAGTGGCGACGCTGAGGGGAGGGTGAGAAGCGATGCGTCGCACTAGCCGTCTTGTTCGCCCAACCTCTTCGACGCCCACTCGCGCCGTGGCGAGAAGCGAGCAGATCGAGGCCCGAGGGAGGAGGAACCCCGAGGCGTATGCGGTATACGTTGAGGGGTTCCGACGACCGAGAACGAAGAGATGCGACGCTTATCGCCACGGCGCTGGAAAGTCGCCGATGGCTCTCAGGATGCTGCTGGCTGCTCTCGCGCATCGGAAGAGCCAGATCGCCATCGCCTGTCTCTCGGTGGCGCTGGGCACCGCGTTGGTTGCGACCGCGGTCAGCCTCCGCGGCACGCAGCAGACGTTGGAACGCGAGCTCTCGCGTTACGGCGCCAACCTATTGGTTCTCCCCAGTCCCGGCCGTTCACTCGACGAGACGAGCTTGACCACCCTGGATCAAATGATGGGGAGCGGTGACCTTGAGTCTTACTCACCTCTCCTCTCGCTCGCGGCAAACATCGGTGAGCGGGACGTGGGGGTCGCGGGAGTGCGCTTCGCCCAAGCCCGGAATCTCCACCCTTGGTGGAGCGTCAAAGGTGCCTGGCCAACGGACGGTTCCTCCGCGTTGATCGGAGCCAACGCGGCTCTAAAGCTCGGGATCCAGCCAGGTGAGAGCTTCACTGTCAGAACGAGGAGAGCGGCCGTAACACTTCGTGCCGCCGGCCTTCTCGGAACCGGAGGGAGCGAAGAGAACCAGATCTTTGTCGAGCTCCAAACGGCTCAGACTCTGGCCGGTCGCCCCGGCGCGCTCAGCCTCATCGAGGGGCGGGCCCCGAGCCGGAAGCTCGCCTCGCTTACCCGCGAGCTGGGATCGTCCATCCCGGATGCAGAAGTCAGGACCCCCATCCTCGTCGCGAAGGCTGAGGAGAGGCTCATCCGACGTCTCGAGCGTCTGTTGATTTTGGTGTCGATCGTTGTCCTCGGGGCATCGACTCTCGGCGTGCTCGCGACCATGACTGCCCGCGTGCTGGAGCGGCGGCGAGAGGTGGGGCTCATGAAGGCGCTCGGCGCAGCAGAGGAGCGCGTCACCCTGCTCTTCGCGCTCGAAGCCGCAGCCATCGGGGTGATTGGGGGCCTCGGCGGCGCAGGTCTCGGTCTCCTCCTCACGACAGTGATCACGCTCCAACTGTCCGGCGCGCTTCTGCCGCCGAGCCCCTGGGCGCCCCTCATCGGACTTGGCGTCGGGCTGGGCGTTTCCTTGAGTGCGAGTCTCGCACCGATCAGGCGGGCAGCGCGGACCGCCCCGGCAGTCATCTTGCGAGGAGAGTAACCGTGGAACCACTGATCAGCGTGCGCGACGCTGTCAAGAAGTACAACGGCAAAGTGAGGGCGCTCGACCACGTGAGCGTGGAGGTGGCGTGCGGCGAGTGGGTCACCATCATGGGAGCCTCCGGATCGGGAAAGAGCACACTCCTCAACCTGATCGCGGGACTTGATCGGCCGGACTCAGGGTCGATCATCGTCGATGGGGTTCCGGTCCATGCCCTCAGTGAGCGCGAGCAGGCCAAATTCCGGCGTGAGACCGTTGGGCTCATCTTCCAGCAGTTCCACCTGATTCCCTATCTCACGGCGGTCGAGAACGTGATGCTCGCCCAGTACTTTCACAGCATGGCCGACGAGGGCGAGGCGACCGAGGCTCTCACTCGCGTGGGGCTGGGCGACCGCCTCTCTCATCGGCCGGCCCAGCTCTCAGGCGGTGAGCAGCAACGGGTCTGCATCGCCAGAGCGCTGATCAACCAGCCGAAGCTGATCCTGGCCGATGAGCCCACCGGCAACCTGGACGCGGAGAACGAGGCGGTGGTGCTCGACCTCTTTCAGAAGCTCCACGCCGAGGGGCACACCATCCTGCTCGTCACGCACGATCCGGTCGTCGCCAGGCTGGCCGACAGGAGAGTCTCCCTCCGCCACGGCTGTGTCTCACACGTCACCTCACACACGTGAGGTCGAAGGCCCTCATTCCCGTTGCGCTTCAACTTCACTCTTCACCCTTCACGTGTGTATCGGCACGGCGCTAGTACTAGTGTGCTTGTTCGCTCAAGGTCTGCACGTTTCTGTCACACTTCATTTTTGATTTTTGACGTCCACTTGCGCCGTGGCGAGAAGCGAGCACCCCAAGGCCCGAGGGAGGAGGAACCCGGAGGCGTATGCCGTATACGTTGAGGGGTTCCGACGACCGAGAACGCCGGGATGCGAAGCTTATCGGCACGGCGCTAGAACCAGACCTGGAGCCGGCTCAGCAGCTCCCAGGACTCTTTGGACCCCGGGACGAGCTGCGTGGCCGTGCACGTCGCCAGCCGGCAACTGAACGGCGTTCCCAGCGGGTTGTCAAACCAGTACTGCGTCCAGTTCAGCATGTCCCGAGTGTTCAAGTTGAGGTACCAGTTCACGCCAGTGGTGAGCGCTCTGATGTCATTCTTGGCAGTGGTCCCACGGCCGGTGATCCCGTTGGTGACGCTCCCGTCGAAGAAGTCCAGCGGGCTGTCGGAGTCGAACTTCAGTTCGGCGTAGCGGAGCGCGAACTCCCACGCGCCCGGTCCCATCTGGCCGGTGATCGGGGAGAAGGGACGCATCGGCACCACGTTGCCGCTCGCCAGCTTCCTCCTCGCCCGTCAGCACGTATGTCCCGGAGACGTACCAGGCCGTGGCCCACGATATCGTCGAGATCGATCCCTCCGACACCTGCTTTTTCCGCTCGCAGCAGGCACGTGACGAGCTTCCGTGTCGATGTCATCGTTGCACTCCTTTCGGTGTGTTCTAAGTGTTCCAGCAAAAGGGACACGGCTGCCGTGGGTCAGCCAGAGGTGGGTGATGCCAACTCGAGGGCGAGACGGCGGCGCAGGGCGGGCTCGTCCACGCGGAACTTGAAGGCCAGATGCCCATTGACGAACACCAGCGGAATCCGCTCGTTGTAGCGCTGGGAGAGGTCAGGCGAGGAGTCGATGTCGATCTCGCTCAGCTCGAAGGGGACCTCGCGCTGTACCTTGAGAAGCACAGCTTTCGCCTCGTCGCAGAGGCAGCAGTCGCGCTTGCCGTAGACATCAACGCGGATCATGGCCCCCAGTTGGAGCGAACGATAAGCTGACGCTCGGGCGTGATCGGATCGTTCGTCCTGAGCGGCACCAAAAACTCGTGAGCGCCACCCATCCCGGCGTGCATCGTGAACGCGAGCGAGAGTGTGGTGGAGTTGCCCGGCTTGATGGTCATCTGACCGATGACCGCTTCGGGCGGTCAGCACCCCTTGAGGACTTTGACCCGCGGAACGTCAGCCAATTTGAGCGGTCCATCACCTGTGTTGGTGAGGAGAAAGACGACCCGCGCCGGCGCTTCGAACCGAAGATAGCCGAGATCCACCACTTCACGGTCGAGAACCAGCCTGGCGGTCCCGCCCGCGGTATTCTGCGCCTCAGAAAACCACCAGAACGCCGCGATGCCGATCGCGACGAGCCCGAGCGCGCCAAGAAGAACTCCTCGCCACCACGGGCGTCGCGCCGGGCGCTGTTGCTGCTGCTTGAATTTCTTCTTTCCCATGTTCACCTCCTGATGATCGCGTTGCGTGTCGCTTACTCCTTCAGCTTTCGATAGATCGTGCGGCTGGCGATGCCGAGGAGCTTGGCCGCCAGCTCCTTGTTCCCTTTCGTGAGCCTGAGCGTCTCCTCGATCAACCGCTGCTCGACCTCATCGAGCGGCATCCCGATGGGAATGGAGACCACTCGGGCTGACGGCTCAGCTTCCGTGATCGCCGGGGGAAGGTCGTGAAGATCGATCAAGCTCCCCCGGGCCAGGATGACCGCGCGCTCTACCGCGTGCTCAAGCTCGCGGACGTTCCCCGGCCACGGGTACGCGCGGAGCTGCGCCATCGCCTCTTCGGAGAACCCATCAACCGCGCGGTGGTTCTTGGCGGCATAGATGCACAAGAAGTGCTGGGCGAGGAGGGAAACGTCTTCAGGCCGCTCCCGGAGCGGCGGGATCGCGATGGTGATGCCGTTGAGGCGGTAGTAGAGATCTTCGCGAAAGCGATGCTCCTTGACCAGCAGCGCCAAGTCCTGGTTCGTGGCGGCCACCACGCGAACATCCACTTTCAAACTCCTTGTTCCGCCGAGTCGCTCGAACTCGCCTTCCTGGAGCACACGGAGAAGCTTCGCCTGCGTTGCTGAGGAGAGGTCTCCAACCTCATCCAGGAGGAGCGTGCCACCATCGGCCAATTCGAAGCGCCCCTCTTTTCTGGCGGTCGCACCGGTGAAGGCCCCCCGTTCGTAGCCAAACAGCTCGGACTCCAGCAATGTCTCCGGGAGCGCTGCGCAGTTGACTCGAATGAACGGTCTCCCGCTTCGGGGTGAGCCCTCGTGAAGCTCGCGAGCGAGTAGCTCCTTCCCCGTTCCGCTTTCTCCCTGGATTAAGACGGTCGCTGAAGAGGGCGCGACCTGTGCGACTAGCGCTAGCAGTTGCCGGATCGCTGGGCTCTCGCTGATGATCTTTCCGGCGCCCAC
>DATEAO010000148.1:0-3619 GCA_035288345.1 Candidatus Methylomirabilota bacterium
CTCGGGGGGAAGACCCCGAAGCAGTTCCGATCGTGCTGCGGAGCACCCCTCTTCATTCAGACCCTGAGGCGTCTTGACGCGGCGCGGTCTGTCCGCGGGCTGATCGTCGTGGCGCCACCTGACAGTGTCAAGAGAGTCGGCCGTCTCCTGGCCCGTTTCCGCATCAAAAAAGTTCTGGCGATTGTGCCCGGCGGAAAGGAGCGGCAGGAATCAGTCTGGCTGGGGCTCCAGGCGGTCCCTCACGAGACCGAAGTCGTCCTGATTCACGATGCGGTGCGGCCGTGTGTGACCCCGACGCTGGTCGAGTCAGTGATTCGCGAGGCCGAGCGGTTTGGCGCGGCCACGTGTGGGCTCCCGGCACGGGAGACCGTGAAGCGAATCAAGGACGGCTGGGTCGAGGAAACGCTCAGCCGGGAAAGCCTCTGGCTCACGCAAACGCCTCAGGCCTTCCATCGCTCCCTGCTCTGGAAGGCTCACGAGAAGGCGCGGGGAGACGGCTTTCGGGGGACCGACGACGCGGTGCTGGTCGAGCGGATGGGCGTGAACGTCCGCATGGTGCGCGGCCTTCAAGAGAACATCAAAATCACGACAAGAGAAGATCTGACCTTGGCCCAAAGAGTCCTCAGGGAGCCCGTGAGATGACGCGGGTTGGCCTGGGATTTGACATGCACCCAATGGTGGCGGGGCGCCCGCTCGTTTTGGGCGGGGTCACAATCCCGTCAGACGTTGGCCTCAAAGGACACTCGGATGCCGATGTCCTGACTCATGCAATCTGTGATGCCATGCTGGGCGCCTTGGCGCTCGGGGACCTCGGCCAGCACTTTCCGGATTCAGACCCCCGCTATCGAGGGATCTCGAGTCAAACGCTGCTCAGGGAGTGCCTGGGCTTGGTGACCGCTCAGGGCGGGCGAGTGGTAAACATCGACGCCACACTGATCGCGCAGGTCCCAAAACTCTCCGGCTGGTTCAGTGAGATGCAGAAGCGGCTCGCCGAGACGTTGAACATCCCGCCGGGACGGGTGAGTGTGAAAGCGAAAAGCCCTGAGGGCTTGGGGCTGCTCGGCCGGAAAGAGGGGATCGCCGCGCTGGCCGTGGTCACCGTCGAGGTGGAGGCGTGCCGATAAGCGTCGCATCCCTTCGTTCTCGGTCGTCGGGACTCCTCACGTACAACGTGTACGCTCCGGGTCGCTCCTTCCTCGGGCCTCGGCCTGCTCGCTTCTCGGCACGGCTCTACAAAGGATATTGAGCTGCTGGCAATGAAGATCTACAACACGATGACCCGCGCCAAAGAAGAGTTTGTCCCGCTCACGCCGGGCGAGGTCAGGATATACGTGTGCGGCGTGACGGTGTACGACCTCTGCCATATCGGTCACGCGCGAAGCGCAATTGTTTTTGACGTCATACAACGCTATCTGCGGTACAAAGGTTACACGGTGACATTCGTCAAGAACTTTACTGACGTTGATGACAAGATCATCCTTCGCGCGCAAGCACTGGGTATTCTGCCTCTTGAACTAGCCGAGCGGAATATTGTCGAAACGCGCCGGGATATGGCCGCGATTGGGATTCAAGCACCGGATATCGAGCCCAAGGCGACCGATCATATTCCACAGATGATCGCGCTGATCGAGCCGCTGATCGAGCGCGGCTTCGCGTATGCCGTTGACGGCGACGTCTACTTCGAGGTTCGCCGGTTTCCCGCCTATGGCAAGCTCTCAAAGCGCGAACTTGACGAACAACTTCCGGGGGCCAGAGTTGAGATCGATGAGCGCAAGCGAGATCCTCGCGACTTCGCGCTCTGGAAGTCGGCAAAGCCCGACGAGCCGTCTTGGCCCAGTCCGTGGGGACCAGGCCGGCCGGGCTGGCATATTGAATGCTCCGCGATGTCCATGCAATACCTCGGCGAATCCTTCGACATCCACGGCGGTGGTGAAGACCTCATCTTCCCCCACCACGAGTGCGAGATCGCCCAATCAGAAGCCGTCACCCAGAAACCGTTCGCGCGCTACTGGATTCACAACGCCTTCGTCAACATGGGCGCTGAGAAGATGTCCAAGTCCCTCGGGAACATTCTGACTATACGGGAGCTGATAAGGCGGCATGACCCAGAAGCATTGCGGCTGTATCTTCTCAAGACCCACTACCGCAATCCCGTCGAATGGTCAGAGGAACACGCGCGTGCAGCTAAAACTGATCGAGAAAGTTTGCGCGCCATCGTCGCAGCGGGCGAAGCGTCAGACCCGTCAGGTACGCGCGTGTTCGAAGCTTGCGGCGGCGTCAATGCTACTGAAGCAGCTGCAACGCGTCTCGTATCCCAAATAAGTGATAACCTGCTGCGCGAGAATGTTGAGCAATGCGTTCAGGGGTTCCAGGGGGCGATGGACGACGATTTTAATACGCCGCGCGCATTAGCAGCGCTCTTCGCGTTAGGCGATGTGCTCAATAATCGGCGACCGATACAAGGAGTGGAAGCGGCTGAGCGCGATGACTTTATATCTGGAACCGAGGTTCTTTTGGTTCTCGCTCGGGTCTTGGGCCTTCTGGAGCGCCGCGGGGGCTACACGTTTTCTGTTGTTCTCGAGGGCACAATGCACGTTAGTGGATCGGTGAGATTGGAGAAACTGCCACGAGAACTCCGACAACGCATTGAATCGCTGGTTGAGGAAAGGGATCGCATGAGAACGGCTCGTGACTGGAGACGGGCTGATGAGCTTCGAAAGGAACTCGAGGAACTCAACGTGAAGGTCGAGGATACCCCATCTGGTTCACGCTGGACATTCATTCCTACAGACCAAACCGAATGACTAACTGCAGTGGAGTAGGCGGTTCCTAAAAGGTGATGACCGGGATTCTCTACGGGATTCATCCCGTGGTTGAAGCTCTCCGGAGCGGGACGCGGCCGTTGGAAGAGGTCGTGTTGCTGCGGAGCGGGAACCCCCGGCTTCAAGAAATCGCCAGGTTGACTCAGGCGGCTGGCGTCAAGCTTTCGTATCGGGAGAGGGACGCGCTCACCAAAATGGCCGGCAATCCTCATCATCAGGGCGCGGTCGCAAGAGTGGGAGAGCCGTCCGCCCTCACGCTGGACGAGCTGCTTGAAATTCCGGCTGCCCGTGGGGAGCTTCCTTTTTTTCTCGCGCTCGATCAGGTGCAGGATCCCCAGAATCTCGGTAACCTGCTCAGAACCGCGGAGGCGGCCGGGGTCCACGGGGTGATCCTCCCTGAGCGCCGTGCTGCGCCTTTGACCGACGTGGTTGCCAAGGCGGCGGCCGGCGCGTCGGAGCTGCTGGCGGTGGCCAGGGTGACCAACCTCGTCTCGGCCCTCAACCGACTGAAACAAGAGAAGATCTGGGTCGCCGATACCGTAACGGCTGGAGGGGTCTGGCCCTGGGACGCCGACCTTAACTGCTCGCTCTGCATCGTGCTTGGCGGTGAAGCTAAAGGGGTGCGGCCGCTCGTGCATCAGACGGCGGATTTCCACCTGAGCCTCCCGATGCCGGGAAGGGTTTCCTCGCTCAATGTGGCGTCAGCCGGGGCCGTGCTCCTCTATGAGGCGCTCCGTCAACGGGTGAGAAAAGAAAAACATTGACAGAATAAAGATCGAAACCTATTATGAAGTTTT
>DATEAO010000149.1:0-2298 GCA_035288345.1 Candidatus Methylomirabilota bacterium
CGAAACAGATAAATCTGGGACAAATTTAATTTTTGTAGATAGATCAACTAATTATCTTAAGAAAAGCTTTTATCATGACCTATGGCATATCGATTGCATACACTCAGTGGTATGGCTTATTAGTTATTTTTAATAGAGATAGGGAATCAAAAATATGCTCATTGAGTTAACTCACTAAACAACATGCAAGTCAATGTGAACATCTCGAAGAGAGGTAGGATGGCAGGATGAACGTCAGGTCATCATTGAAGATGAGCAGGAAAGCAGTTCTTGTATCGGCAATGATGATCGCTATTACAGCGATGGCTTTCTCGTTGTCTCCAGAGCCTGCACAGGCGATTCCCTTTGATATGACGCCGGGAGGGGACTTTGGTCTCGCCGGGAACAAGGGAACGTCGATCTCAGCAACTAAAGATGGGGTTACCCTGACGTTGACTGCACTCACCCTCATACCTGATGGTGTGGCGGCGATCAGCGGGGGGACCCCCGGCACGGTGTTCATCAGTAATAAAAAAACACCTTTTGGAGCAGGGGTACAGACTGCGGCTCCGAGTGGTTCTAAGGGGATTTCTGGCGGAGGCGCACACCAGGATGAGGCCTTGATCCTCACCTTCTCTGGCATGGGACCTATCGGCACGGATTCTGTTGTGCTTCTGTTGGATGACTATGCGATCAGGCAAGATGGGGCGTTCATCTATGTCGGATCCCCGGTTTTTCCGCCAGGCTCCTTCGGCCCGAGCCTGGGCGTTTCTACCATTGAGTCAAATCTTAGCTGTGTGAGAAAACTCTGTACCTTGGACTTTGCTGACCCGGACCTGAGCTGGATTGGGGGAAAACCACCTGCATTGACCCAGATAGTCGTGCGGGCCGGTGAAGGGCACTTCTTAGTCAGGTCGGTAAATGTGGTCAATGTAACGTCAGTACCAGAGCCTTCCTCTCTTCTACTCCTTGGCGTGGGTCTTATTACTCTGGGCCTGTGGGCGCGGAAAAGGGGCAGAAAAAAGGCCCGCCAATTTAATAAGTGAGCCTGAGGGGGTTTCACAACGCCCACTCGCTTTTTCATGATTCATCACAGGGAGGTGCAAGTCCTCACGCCTCCGCTCACCCCTCGTCACGGTTGATCTGATACTTCTTGATCAGTTCGTGGAGCGTGGGGCGGCTCACGGCCAGCTCGGTCGCGGCCTGGCTGATGTTTCCCCCGCAGCGCCTGAGGACGGCATGGACGTGCTGCCGCTCGGCCTCGTCCCGGACGTCGCGGAGCGAGCGCACCGGGGTGGCGCCCGCAGGCTCCTCCAGTTCGAGGTCCTGCGCCGTGAGCACCTTGCGGTCGGCCATGATGACGGCCCGCTTGACGCGGTGCTCGAGCTCGCGGACGTTGCCCGGCCACGAATAGGCGAGGATCGCGTTCACCGCGCCGGTGCTCAATCCGGCGATGTCTTTCCGGTGGTGCAGCCCGAATCGGTGCAGGAAGACCTTGGCCAGCAGGAGCGCGTCGTCGGCGCGCTCGCGGAGCGGAGGGAGCACGAGGGTGATCACGCCCAGGCGGTAGTACAGATCGTCACGAAACCGCTTCTCCGCCACGTCGCGCTTCAAATCACGGTTCGTCGCGGCGATGACGCGCACGTTCAGCGGGATCAGCTCGCGCCCGCCCACGCGTTCGATCTCGTGTTCTTGAAGAAAACGCAGCAGCTTGACCTGCAGCGCCGACGGCAGTTCTCCGATCTCGTCCAGAAACAGCGTGCCGCCGTCGGCGTACTCGAACTTGCCTTTCCTCCGTGTGTCGGCGTGGGTGAACGAGCCCTTCTCGTGGCCGAAGAGTTCGCTTTCCAAGAGCGTGTCCGGGATCGCGCCGCAGTTGATCACGACGAAGGACCCGTCGCGACGCTCGCTCGCGCGATGGATCGCCTTCGCGACGAGCTCTTTGCCCGTGCCGCTCTCGCCCATCACCAAGACCGAGGCGTCGGTCGTCGCGACCTTGCGGATGGTGGCGAACACCTTCTGCATCGGCGGACTCTCGCCGATGATCTCGTCGAAGCCTTGCCCGGCCAGTTGCCGGCGGAGCGCCTGATTTTCCCCTTCGAGCTGCGACAGGCGCAGGGCGCGCTTGAGCACGACGCGGACCTCCTGCAGGTCGGCCGGCTTGGAGAAAAAGTCGAACGCGCCCTGCTCCACGGCGCGCAACGCGTTGGCCCGATCATGGTTGCCCGTGATCACCACCACCTTCGCCCGCCGGTCGATCGCCAGCAACTCGTTCAGCGTCTTCAGCCCTTCCTCCGCGCCGCGCGGGGCGGGGGGAAG
>DATEAO010000150.1:0-7157 GCA_035288345.1 Candidatus Methylomirabilota bacterium
CGCAAGTGTGGATCTTCAGCCAGGAGCGTGGCCACCACGTGGAAGTTGAGCACTAGATCGGTCCCGGCCAGCAAAGAAAGACTCGTCCTAACGAGCGGGAGACGCAAGTCGTTAAAGGGCATCCGCTCGACGATGGCGGAGGCGTGGAGCAAGGCCAGCTCGAACAGCGCCTCGCGCAAGGCGAAGTATTCACGCTTGTGCCGGCGGAGGCTCTCGAGAGTGGGTAGTGCACCCCGCCCCGTCGCCCCCAGCTCCTGTCTCGCGCGCACGGCCAGTCGTTCCAGCTCGGCACGCAGCGCGGCGCTGCGCGCGCGCGCGTCGTCGTATCGCGTGACCTCCGGGATCGGCCGCGCCTCAGAAACGCGCTGCGACGGCACGGATTGACAGGCCGACACCGACAGCAGCAACACTGCCATGAGATAGAAGCAAGCTAGTCTACCGCTCACCGCCACCCTTAGCGCTTTCTGCCATACGATGGCGCCGCTACTTCGGGTATTCGGCTTCTTCGTGGGTGATGACTTCAGCAGAGCGGCGGGGCCGCCGGCTATGTTGACGGCAACCCGCTCGGTTCGTGCGCAGATCGGACCAACTCGACAGCGCCAGCTTCGATGACGGCGTTGTTAGGGAAGCAGGCCATTGAAAATCAGTGGACTCGCGGGCCTCGGAGCGCTGCGGAGACCGTCACCGGCCGATGAACTTGGGTTGTCGCTTCTCCAGGAACGCTCGGACGCCTTCCTTGTGGTCCTCAGTCATTCCGCAGCGCGACTGGGTCTCCGCCTCCCTGTCCAGCAGCGCGCGGAAGTCTGTGGTTGCGGACAGGTTCACGTTCGCTTTCATGTAACGGAAGCTCGTGAGCGGGCCGCGCGCGATGGCCGAGGCGATCTCGGACACGGTGGCTTCAAGACGGTCGTGAGGCGCAACTCGATTGACCAGGCCCAGGCGATACGCTTCGGTTGCGTCGATGGTCTCTCCCAGGAAAAAGAGTTCTTTTGCCTTCGGCGCGCCGGCATATCGCGTCAGCAGCCAGGTTGTGCCAAAGTCGCCGCTGTAGCCCACCTTTGCGTACGCCGTCCCAAATTTGGCCTGGTCCGAGGCGATGCGAAGGTCACAGGAGAGGCAGACCCCCAGCCCCGCGCCCATCGCGTGCCCGTTCACCGCCGCGATGGTCACCTTGGGGATGTTGTACAGCAGCCACGAGAGCTGCTGGGCCTCTTGCAACGCGTCTACCGTCTCCTCGAGCGTCGCGTCCAGGTTGCGAGCCATCATCGATACGTCGCCCCCGGCGCAGAAGGCGCGGCCGGCGCCCGTGATGACGATGACGCCAACTGCCGGGTCGCGGCTCCACTTCGTGAGCGTGTCGATCGACTGGGCCAGGAGCTCTCGGCTCAGGGCGTTGAGCTTGTCGGGCCGATTGAAGGTCAGGGTGGCAACTTTCTCTGTGACGCGAGTCAGGACGATCTCATCGGGCATCATGGACCTCCCTCCGGATGATTGCCAAAGACAACGTGACAGGAGCCCTTCTTGGCAAGCGGACTAACGCCGGCGTGAGCCGCTGATCCCGCGTCGTGAAGCGTGAAGTGTGAAGCGTGAAGCGCAAAGCGAAGCGCGACCGAGCAGTATGTTTCTTGCGGACGCTTCACGCTTCACTCTTCACTAGGAATTCGTCAGGCCAGCCGGGGATGGTGGACGCGACCAATTCGATCACATTGTGATCCGGGTCTTCGATGTAGAGGTAGCGGTCCCGGTCCTCTTTGTGGGTGAGCGGGCCCTTGAGCAGTTTCACGCCCTTGGCCTGTAGCTCGGACGCCGCCTGATCCACCTCTTCGGGTGTCCGAAGACGAAACGCCACGTGATTCATCCCCGCGCGGGTGCGATAATCCTCCGGCGCGGGCGCGGGCACCTGATAGAGCGCGAGATCATGGAATCCATAGCCCATCCCCTCCACCCCGTCTCGATACTGGCCAAAGTTCAACAGCGCGAGGCCTTCGTAGCGGCAGACCACGCGGAACCCCAGCATCTCAGTATAGAACTTGACGGCCTGACCAAGGTCGGTGACGTTCAAGTTCACGTGCGCGACATCGATGAGTCTAATCATTCACGTATCGGTCACGCGCCCTCTTTGAGCTGGACGATCATCTCGATCTCGACCGCCATGTCGAAGGGCAGGGTGGAGGTCCCGATTGCCGAGCGCGCGTGACGGCCCTTCTCACCGTAGAGCTGAACAAGAAGATCAGACGCGCCGTTCAGGACCTTGGGAGTTTCCAGGAATCCGTCAGAGGCGTTGACGAAGCCGAGGAGTTTCACGATCCGCTCCACGCGATCCAGGTCGCCCACGCTGTGCTTGATCGTCGCCAGGCAGTTCAGCATCACCAGCCTTGCGGCCTCGTACCCCTGCTCCAATGTGAGGTCGCGGCCAACCTTCCCCTTGAACTTGATCTCATTCCCCAGGCGCGGAACATGTCCCGACAGGAAGAGGAGCGAGCCTACCCGTACCGCGGGAACGTAGTTCGCCGCGGGGGACGGCGGATCAGGGAGCTTCAGCCCGAGTGTTTCCAGCTCGCGCTCGACCTTCATCACCGGGAGCCCTTGAATGCCTGAACGAGCTGGGTCAGGAGCGCGCGGTCGCCCGCGAGCGCCCATGGAATATAGGGTGAGATTCGATCGACCAGGCCATCGTATCGTTCTCGGAGCCGCGGGATGACCTCGTCGAGTGATCCGACAACCGCATAAGCCTCCAGCATCTCGTCGGTGAGCAGGTCGGCCATCCCGCTCCAATCGCCTTCCACGGACTTCCTGTGAAGCTTTGCCGAAAGGTCGCCCCACCCATGAGTCTCGAGCACGGGCATGTAGGTTCGGGTGGAGGCGTAGAACGCGATCTGCTGTTTTATGGCGCGTTTCGCTTGTTCCAGCTCTTTGGAATTCTTCCCGGTCACGATAAACACGGGCGCGGAGACCGTCACATCGCGGCGGGCGCGGCCGGATTTCTTGAGCCCCTCCTCGATCGCCGGAAGAACGGTCTGCCGGATATATCCCACCGAGTGGAACGGATGGATGGAGATCCCGTCGGCCAGCTCGCCGACCAGCCGGCAGTTGTACGGGTTGATCGCAGCGAGGTAAATGGGGATCTTCGGGTAATGGATCGGGCCCGGGTTGAAGAACGGGGTCATCAGCGTGAACGCGTAGTGCTCTCCCCGAAATTGCAGCGGCGTGCCGTTCTGCCAGCAATCCCAGATCGCGTGAAGGGCCAGCACCACCTCCCGGAGTCTCGGCCCTGGAGCGCTCCACTTGACGGAGAATCGACGCTCGTTGTGGCCTTTCACCTGCGTCCCGAGCCCCAGAATGAATCGGCCACCCGAGGCTTCGGCCAGGTCCCAGGCGACATGGGCCAAAATCATCGGGCTTCGCGGAAAGGCAACCGCGATCGCGGTTCCAAGCGCGAGGCGCTCGGTGTGCTCTGCCGCAATCGCCAGCGGGAGAAACGGATCGTGCTTGGTCTCCGAGGCCCAGAGCCCGTCGGCGCCCAGCGCTTCTGCCTCTCGCGCCAGTGTCGGCACCTCCCGCAAGTCGTCAAATAAGATCGTGAGATCGAATTTCATTCGGCTACCTTTCACGGGTGACCCTCACGCGTCACGTTTGCCGACATTTTAGCACGGTGTTGGGGAACCGTTGTGAGCGATCGGCGGCGAGAACAAGCCGGGAGATCTGCTCGCGCAGCACCGGGGGTGAGCGGTTACCCCGGAATATGAATCACGCGAAAGGTTTCGGCCGCGGCGTAGCCGTTCGGTTTCCCCAACTCCGCGGCGCGTTGCCGCACCCATGCCTCGACCTGGGAGAAGTTGCTCATCTGACTGACGTGACAGGCCAGAGCTTTGAGCTTGAGGTCCATCGTCTCCGTGATGTCGATCACGGTATCAGGCTTGTCGAAACGCATCACGTACACCTCGCGGACCTTGTGAGGCGACAGCCCCTCCGCGAGGAGCTCGGGGAACGAGAGGCGGTCGCGGGCCAGGGGATAGACGCAGTCCAACACTGCGCCTCCGGTGACGCGGTGGTCCCGGTGAGAGGCAAACAGATTGAGCGTGCGAAGCGGGTTCTGGGTGATGATGATGTCGGGCCTCCACCCGCGGATCTCTTTCGTGATATCGCGCCGGAGATCCCGCGTGTCCTCGACCTCGCCATCGGGATAGCCGAGGAAGACCACGCGCTCCACGCCGAGCGTGTGACAGGCCCGGCGCTGCTCGTCTTCCCGAACTCTCGCAAGGCGTTCAGAAGTCATCGCAGGGTCGCTCGAGCCCTTGTCCCCGTTGGTCACGACGAGATACATCACCTCGCGCCCCTCTTTGGTCCACTTGGCGACCGTTCCACCGCACCCGAACTCCGCATCATCCGGGTGCGCCACCACCACCATGACCTTTTGACTTGATGCTGTCACGGTTCACCCTTTCTTTTACTCGGAGGGGGGCACGCCCCCCTTCCGATGCCTCCTCCCAAGAACTCTCGCGGGCGAAGCCCACGCCGAACGGGAAAAATCAGCGCGCTTCACGTGGTCGAGACCGCCCGGTGATTCAGGATGAATTCCCCAGACGAACTGTCCATTCCTTTAGATGGCCCGGGCGCGCCCAGCGACTCGCCATGCCGAACCTCACGGTATTTAATGAATTTCCTGGGGCCGAGTCAAGTGCTTTGACGTTGAGGCGATGCGGTGAGGGGGGTATAATACAAGCGCTTCTTCCAAAGATAGCTTTGAATCGCCGGCTGTACTAGGTCAACGGCCCATCCTCCGATGGGTGCCCGAAACGCAACTCGAGCGCCGGCTTTGCTGGCGCAATCCTGGGGGAGGTTCGGCCTTCCTCGATCGGCTTGTCCGATCGAGTTGGACAAGGGCAGTTAGGCGTGCCCCCCTCCGAGGGAAGCCGGTTTATGAAAAAGGCCAAGTCTGACTACCTTATTCAATCTGTAAGCCGGGCGTTGGATATCCTGGAGACATTTTCGCCCAAGGAAGGAACGCTCGGGGTGACGGAGCTCGCTCGAAAGCTCCGGCTTCACAAGAACAACGTCTTTCGTCTCCTCGCCACCCTCGAAACGCGGGGGTACGTCGAACAGGAAGGGGACAGCGGAGCGTATCGGCTGGGACCCAAAATCTACGAGGTGGCGCTGGTGTTCCTGCGCCATCTGGAGATCCGGCGTCAGGCGCGTCCCGTGCTGGAATCCACCGCGGCGCAGCTCCACGAGAGCCTCTACCTCGCGCAACGAGACCGGGCGTCCGTGATCTATGTGGACGGCGTTGAAACCGATCAGCCCATTCGCGTGGCCCCGCGGCTCGGCGCGCGCCTCCCCGCTCATGCCGCGGCAGCGGGAAAGGCGATAACGGCATTCCTTTCCCGCGAGCTCTTTGAAGAACTGTTCATGGCGCAGCCGCTGGCCGCGCTGACCGCGAAGACGCTCACCGACCCGGAAGCCCTCTTCTCGCACCTCGGCCAGGTGGTCGATGTCGGCTATGCGCTCAGCGATGAAGAAGAAACCCCCGGTGTGCGCAGCGTGGCCGCGCCGATCTGGGATTCCAACAAGCAGGTCGTCGGAGCGATCGAGTGCGTGGCGCCCGCGTTTCGGATGGAGCGCGACCGAATTCAAGCCCTGGTCCCGCAGGTGAAGGCCGCGGCCCAGGAGATCTCCGTCAGGATGGGGGGCCTTTCGAGCGCTACGTGATGCGCTCAGACTCGGCCGTTTGATGTCGAACGAAAAACCGGCTCCCGGCGTCCAGCGCGTCAACCGGGTTGTGCTCGCCGCGCTGGGCGTGTGGCTGAGCGGTGTCGTGCTTGCCCTCCTGCCCAACGATTGGCGCTCAATCAGAGCGGCCGGGGCCGCGCTTGACTGGTGGTACGTCGGCATCGTGGCCCCGCTGCTGATTGTTGCGCTGATTCTCTACTCCGCCAATCGCGAACACCTCTCAGACTGACCGCTCCCTGAGATTTCGATCTCCGGCACCTTGCTCATGCGCGATGTGAGCGATCAGCCTGCTTCAGCCGTGCGGCTGATTCGTCTCTGGCTCACGCCGGTCCTGCTTCTGGCGTTGCCGACCCAGGTTGTCGCGTTCGGGCGTGACGGGCTTTGGCTCGCGCTGGCCGTGGTGAGCGGGCCCCTGTTGTTTCTCGCGACTCAGTCCCGCGACGGCGCGTCATCTCAACGCGGGCTCAACATGCCGATGGCCCGGGCCGCGCTCGCGGTGAGCGCCTTCATGCACCTCTGGGCCAATCTGGACCTGATCGGCGGGCTTTCGCGCGATTGGGGGTTGCCGCGCTGGAGCGGCGTGGCGGCCGCGGCGCTGCTGGTGCTTGGGGGCGTTCGGTGGTATTCCCGCTCCGAGGGTGCGAGTCAGGGTTGGACGCTCATAATGGTTGGGGCGCTGGCGCTTCCGCTTGCTCTGATCTTAGGGAAAACCAATTTGAATCCGGTGCAGGTGTATAGCCAGGTCTCTTCGGCCAGCGCGTTCCGCTTCGCCCCTGAGAGTGTGTGGGTGACTGAGGGGCGCGCGCGCTCTGCCCGGCACGTCCAGGACTGGATTGAGTTTTCCGAGGAGCACCGGCTCACCATGGCGTCCGCCGGTGTCATCCGCCTGGCCTATTCGGAGGGAAACCGTCGCGTCATCGAGGAGCGCAGCCTCTCCGAGGGACAGGAACTTGTCGTGCGGCCCGGGGACCGACTGAGAGCTGACCCCGGGGTGCGTGTTCGGTTTGAGCCGGGGAGACGGATCCCGCAGGCGCCGGTGAATGGCGCCGCATGGACCTCCGGCCTTCTTCCCTCGACCCAGAGCCTTCTCGGGCAGCTTGGCCTTGCGCTTACGCTCTTCGGAGGAGCGATGACGCTCCCGTCATTTTTTCTTTCGGGAACTGGCAACAGAGCGGCGCGATCGAGCATGGCCCGGGGTAGTGTGGTGCTCCTCGTGGTGGCGTTGTGGGGGCAGTGTTGGGCGCTCTACGCCGCGCGTTACGCCCCTGAGCTCTACCTTGAGGGGGTGACGGCCTCCTTGCTGCTCCAACTTCCCGCGGTCCTCTTTCACCAAGGCTGGCTGAGTCAGTCGGCAGTGGCCGTCGCGGTCATCGGAGTGCTCTTCGCGTTCCTCCAGTCAGTGCCGGCACTCGGGCTGACTCTTGCGGCTT
>DATEAO010000151.1:0-8882 GCA_035288345.1 Candidatus Methylomirabilota bacterium
TTCCGCTTTCCGTCCGCCCCGGGTCTGGCTTGCACTGTAGCCGGACTGCTCAAGCCAACGGTACCCCAAGACGACGGCGAGCCACAGCGCCGGTCGCTGCCAATCCCTCACCCAGCCAACCACCACGGGTCCAAGGGCAAACAGAACACACAGCGTGGAATAGACCATGACCTGACGGGTCAGAAACACCCTAGGTTGGTTCGCTGTGGCCATACGGCGCCCGGCTTCCAATGGTTTCGCAGATTGCCTACCGATGCCCACCTGCTGGAGTCCTCCTTACGCCGATAAACGGCAAATCGGAACGCTGCTATATTCGCAAGCCCCCCACAACGCGGGACTAGGGAGGCGAAAAGGCTTACGGGAATAAGGATCAATCAACATGTCTGACCGCCCAATCGCTCGCGATCTCGAACAACGGGCCGGGGAGCCACGACCAGGGTTTCCGTAGCAGCCGAAGGACCCCGTTCGAGCTATCCCGGAGAGGGACGCGGCGCACGCGAGAGAGAAAGTAGTAGTGGGGCACCGGGACTTCTCTGGCGTCCCACTTTTCTTTGAACTGGCGGACCCCGGTCTGGTGGGGCGAATCCGCGCCAAAGTCGAAGATCCGATAGCCCTGCTCTGACGACCAGCGGATGGCATGCCAGTAGGCAAATTCGCTGGCTCGGAAGGCCCGGCCAGCGCTGGAGTTTGCGGCGTACCCGGACACCGCCCGCCGTCCCTGCAGGAGCAGGACGATCCCCGCGACGTCAGCCCCGTGCTGGGACGCGAAGCAAAAGCGAACAGCGGGCTGACCCGCCAGCGCGCGAAAGAAGCGGCAAGCATACGTGGGAACCCCGAGACGGCGACGCGTCTCCCGAAAGAGACGGTAGAACCGTTCCCCGGCCTCAACCGTGTCGCTCATCTCGAACGAGAGGCCTGAATGTTCGCCTTTCCTCACGCTCCAGCGCACCTTGGGGTTGAGACGCTCCCAACGCGCCGGGAGATCGAGGAGCATCGTGACCCAGTGATCGATCTCGACATAACGGTCATCAGTTAGCTCAGGCGATGATTCGCCTTGCTTGAGCAGCACATAGCGGCAACTGAGTTCCTCCGCTAATCGACGGGCGGCGCCTGCCAGGGCACGGCGCGCCCCCGGATCTCCCAGGGCTCCTCCACGGTCTCTGAGCGGGCTGGACACGAGCCGCCCACTCAAGAGCCCTCTGACATGAAAGAGGGGAAGAACCCCCTGGATCTCGCCGCTCGGCCCGCGGGCAATAAGCGGGTACGATCGGTGCCCGAAAGAGGAGACAACCGTGTCGCGCCACCAGTTGGTGTGGTATACGGTTGCTTCCGGGTGGGCGTCCACGAACCCATCCCAGGCCGCGCGGCTTTCATCCGTCAGCCGCTCCACAATTACCTCGTCTCGGCGTCGCGTATTCGTCAATGTTTCAATATCCTGCACGGTGCCTCCTGCCCGCCCTAGATCATCTGGGCGACTTCTTTGGCGAGTCCGACGATTTCGTTGTTGTTCAGCGTCGCGCAGCGTAAGAGGGACGAGTTCGCAAGGATAAATTCACGATCGGTCCTCGGAACTCTGTTCCCTTTGGGCGGCGCGGTCGCGCGTACGAGCGGCAGCGGTTGCACATGCGAGGCCCGCTGCACGTGCCATGAGACGACATCATGGGCTGCCAAATCCGGGAACAACCGTTTCAGTCCCTTCTCGAAGAGCTCCTCAAAGACCACCGCGTCCTCCGCCCGCAGGAACACATCGTTGCTGTCGAGGTACCGTGGAAGATAGATGAGAGACAGTCCCTTTGTCTCTTCGTCGGCGTTGATCAGGTTCGTCATTTCGATGACGCCGGTGAGTGGGTTGGTGTCATCCGCGATACTGAGCACGTAGTAAGGCGTCAGCGACCGGCGGAGGATAAGGACCAAACATACCACGCCCTGATATCTCGTCGGACCAGCATCCTCCTCGTCCTCCCTGTCGATCGACGCTCTCACCTGCTCAGACACGATCGGCAAGGCGAATTGCTTTGGGCCGGTGAAGATCACCTTGTCAAACCAGTGGGTCTCGCGCTGGTGAGTGCCATCGGAGAATTCGATTCCGCACTCTCTTCCTGGACTCTGACGCATCGCGATGGAGTGAATCTGCGCGCCCAAGTAAAAGTGGCTCCCTCGAGACTCGAGTTTGCATCGGAGCGTCTCAAGGATATGGTGGTAACCTCCGTGCACATAACCCGTGGTGTGCTTCTTGGCAATCGGCGAGCGCACGCCAAATAGCCGCTTCACGGACGCCCAGATGAAGACCGCGGCGACCGTCTCCGCGTACTCCCCAAACTTGGCGCGCAGGAGAGGCTCCCAAAAGTTTGTGTAGTTCGATGGCCCAAATGTCCTTATCAGCCACTCACGCGCCGTCAATTTGTAGAGCGGGCCCGGCTGAGCGACCTTCACCGTGTACAGCATCGCGAGACCCATTCGAATTTTGTCTGACCAAGTGAGCAACGAAAATCGCAGCAGGTCGCGAGGGCTACTCAGCGCATAAAAAGAGCCGTCGGCGTAATGTCCTATTCCGGTCGGACGCCAGCGAAGATCCTTCCCCAACCCGATGTCTTCCAGCAGCTCAAGCAGGTGAGTGTCCTGGGCAAGGCTCAGGTGATAGAACTTGTCCCAGATGAATTCTCCATAATCGAATGAGCACGCCAGGCCCCCCAGGTACGGGTTCCGATCATAGAGATCAACCTGATGCCCTCTCTTCTGCAGATAGTGCCCCAGTGAGAGGCCCAACACTCCAGCGCCCACGATGCCTATGTTCATTGTCGCGTCATACTCCTCAGCGCCCCATCTTTGGCGGCCATGGCCAAAACGTCGAGTTCATTCAATCGATTCGTATTTAAAAGGCGCACCGTTTATCCTCCCGGGGTTGGACTTTTTTGTTGCAAGTATTTCTTCCTGAGGTACGTTGATAACCGGAGTGAAGGAGCAATCCGGCGCGCCAGCGCGGTCTATAAAATCGGCCGGCTGCAGAAGCAAGGAAGGCTGAATGCCGTTCAACCGGCGCCAGGACGACCACTTGTTATGGAGGTCCAGCGACAGGCTGGCGACGGGCTTGCTCACTTCGCCTCCTTTGCTGTCTGACCGCAGAAGGCAAAGTGCATTTCAGCGTTTGTGACCAGGAGCGTAGCGATCTCCTCAGCGAATGGAGTCCAGTCGCCATATGCCACCAACTCACTAAACACGAAGGTTGGGACGACAGGAACTTTGCCGTTAGAGTTCAGCCTCCACACAATCGTCGACTCTCTTTCGGAAGCCTCGATTTCCTGGCCTGAATCATCGCGAAGCAAAACGATCCGGCCTCGCCGAGGTACCCGGAGTTCCCAAACATCCGACCCGCTAGCAACAAGCTTGCTGCCAGCATATGCCTCAGCACATCCTTTCAATGCCTCCTCAATCTTCGCCCAACGAGTACGATCGTCCACTCCGAACGTTGCGACGCCAACGGGCATTACCCGGTATTCGTGTCCGGATGGAACGACGGCTTTATTGGCCGGAAGATCAGAGGTAACCACAATACCCGGGAAGACGACCGTTCCGTCTCCGATGGTCACGTTTGGGTATACGACGCAGGCCATTCCGATCCAACAGTCCTTGCCAATAACGATCGGCCCGTATCGAGTCCGATACCGTTTGACACAGGTGAGTCCACCCGAGTCCCCATGCGTGAAATAAGTGCCTCGCGGTCCTAAACCGGTACGGTCGCCGAGACGGAACTCTGTTCTTACTTCAATCATGCAGCCCATTCCAACGAATGTTTGACGGCCGAACATTCCCGTGCCTCGGCCAATCACGCGGACAAAGCTGGCGATGCTCGATCGTTCCCCCATCACCAACTTCTTCACGTAGATGAAGCTGAATGCCGCGATCTCGACTCCCGGGCCCAATTCAATTTCTTCCGCGACCACAACGGTGAGCGGCGAGACGGCGCAGCCCGGACCCACACGGAACCCGAGCGCTCGCCAGAGCGCCACTCGCAGGAACGACGGGAAAAACGTAGAGACCAAGAGCAACAGTACCTTTGCTCGGTTTGTGCCTGACCTAAACAAGGGTCTCATCAACGTTCGCGTCCAGGAGCGCGGTGTTCACGTGGCCGAGTCCGACAGCGTCCGGAACTGATCCTCTCCTGTACCCACGAAGAAAACTGTTGGTATTGAGCAACGACATCGAGTTGAACTCTATGTCCGTAAAGCCAGCCTCTTCCAACCACATTCGAGTTTCCTGCACGGAATGATTTCTACCTTCAGACGTGATGCACAACTGGATGAGATCGAGCATGATCGGCCATCGTCCGCCTCTGCGGTCATCGCGCAGGAATTGAGCCTGGATCACCAGCGACCCGCCAGGCTTTACCGATTTGTAGAGCCGCCGAATGAGCGTGCGGCTTGCCTGCTCGCCCAACATGTGCAACGTGTTCGAGACCAGGATGAGGTCATATGCTCCGGGGATTTCGTCCCTCAATACATCCTGGGGCAAATATGACACTTTGTTCTCCAGGGGATAACGGGCTTGTATTTCTCTCGTCACCTCCAGGGTTTCGGGAAAGTCGAGCAGGTAAAGTTGCAAACGAGGGTTACGCATACCCAGGTGAAACGCGTACGTACCTGGACCACAACCGAGGTCGAGCAACGTCTCGCATTTCGTGGTGTCAAGGAAGTGCGCCAGCTCTCTCCCACGGAGAGATGCATAGTTGTGCATCGCGAAGGTAAATTGCCGCGTACGATCCTTGTCGTTCCCCAGGTGCCGCGAGGGGTCGACGGTCGGCTCGGATTTCAGCACGGCCTTATCTAGCTTGGACAGCGCAAGGCGGAAGTAATCGAGGTTGAGTATCCAATTCCCGAGATAATTCTCACCGGCAGAGGGGAGCAACACTGAGCGACACAGAGATGCCACCCTGAAACTTAGTCCATCGGTGGTCTCAAGGAGCTTCAGGACTACCCCAGCGTTCAGCAACCGCACCAGGGTGTCGGTTCGGACGCTCAAGTGCGCGGCAAGCTCCTGCGCTGTCATGCTTCCCTCGCCGATGCGCTCAAAGATGCTCAACTTCAGCAACGCGAAAAGAACGCTAGACTGAAAGAAGCCTTCCGCCAAGGAAAGCACCTCGATCTGATTTCTCGCTACAACGCTTTCTGATCTCGAGATGTCTTGAGTCATAGAGTTAAAAGCCTGCTGGTTTCACAACGTGTCGTCGGACTCGACTTCTAAAAACATGCACACCTTTCGTAATTCTCAACTACCAGACTCATCAACAACCATCCGCAACCCTGCAAAGTCCTTCTCCACTTATGCGGCTCGACGGGCTCACGAAACCTCGGCATCCCGCCTTTGTCTGAAACGAACTGCTCGATCGAGCGAACGGTTCGAAAGTTTTCCGCCGTGACTTCGTTGTCCTCAATGCGGATGCCGAACTCTTCTTCCAGATAGAGAACAAGGCGGACGACACCGAGCGAGTCCAGGATGCCGCTCTCGACTAGCGACTCTTCTTCGCCAACTTCCGGAACACCTTTCTGGGTGGCCAGTTCATCCCTGACGAACGCCCTGATGCGACTTCCGATCTCCCCATTCCGCTCGGACATGCAGGCCTCCTTTCAGTACGTTCCCTGGAGTAGCAAGCGTCGCCGATCCACCTTCCCCGTAGAGGTCTTGGGCAGTCGCTCGCACAGTTCAATCCGTTCAGGCAGCATGTAGCCCGGCACGCGCTGCGCGCAGTGGGCCAAAAGAATTTCCTTGCTCGTCTCATCGCCGGTATTCACGGCCACAAAGGCCCACAGCCGGTTCCCAATCTCTTCGTCAGGCACCGCCACCGCGGCCGCCTCCGCAACAGACGGATGGCTGTAAAGCGCCGCTTCGATTTCCCCAAGCTCAATCCGGTAACCGCGACTCTTGATCATGTGGTCTCGCCGGCCGAGAAAGATATAGTTCCCTTCGTCGTCGAGCGTCACGATGTCCCCGGTCCGGTACACCCGGTCGTTCAAGTACGCGCGTGACGGATCGCGTGTCACGGCGCGGCTGGTTTTCTCCTCGTCGCCCCAATATCCCGGAGTCACTGATGGCCCCCGGACAAAGAGCTCTCCTTCCCCACCGACATGTATTTTGCGCCCCTCTTCGTCGTAGGCCACTGCCTGCGTGTTCGCGCAGGCTTTTCCGATAGGGATCCGATCGATGCCAGGCGGTAACGGCCTGGGGACTCGATAGAACGTGCAGACGTTCGTCTCGGTGGGACCGTAGAGGTTGTAGATCGTGGCATTGGGGAGGCATTCGGTCAGCGCGCGCAGGTGCTTGATTGGAAACGGCTCCCCGGCATACAGGACGAGCCGTAGCTTAGGGACGGTTCGTGTGGAAAGGCCGCCGTGCAGGAGAAGCTGAACGAGGGCGGACGGGACCGAATACCAGACGCTGATCTTGTTCGCTTCGATGAAGGCCGTCACGTTCGTCGGAAACACTACCGTCTCTTCGTCAACCATGAAGACCGTGGCGCCCGCCACGATAGCGTTGTAAATGTCGAAGACGGACAGGTCGAAGTGTAACGGCGCATGGTTCGACAAGCGATCATCAGCGCGAACCTCGAATGTTTCCGCGCACCATTCGATAAAGGTCAGCGCGTTCCGATGGGTCAACATCACTCCTTTGGGGTCCCCCGTGGAGCCAGAAGTATAGAGGATGTATGCGAGATCATTCTCCACAAGGCCGTCCGGTTCCACCTCCGCAGCCGACATCTGAGCGAGGGCCGACCAATAAATCATCTCCACGCCATCGCAGGCCGCCGGGTCCAAGTTGTCTGTGAGAACGAAAAACTCCACCCGTGCCCCTTCGAGGCCTCCTGCGCCAAGCGTCTTCGTCTTGGCCGCGGAGGTGATCACCCCTTTCGCCCCGCAGTTTCTGAGGATGTGCGACACCCTCTTGACCGGAGCCTGGGGATCTATGGGGACATAAGCCGCTCCAGCCTTAAGGATGCCAAACATGCTGATCACCGAATAAACGGACTTCCCAAAGTAAAACCCTACTCGATCCCCCGGCTCCACACCCCGCGCCCGTAAGAGCCGGGCAAGGCGGTTTGAGGCTTGATCCAACTCCCGGTAGCTGAGCCGCTCACGGCGGCAGACCACCGCTTCTTTGTCCGGTAGCCTCGCGGCGGTCATCGTCAGGAGCTGCTGGAGCAGATAGGCCACGTCATTCCCCCGAGAGGCCGCGCAGTCCCGAGATGATCAGCTTTTGGATTTCGGAGGTCCCCGAGTAGATCCTGCCGGCCAAGGCGTCCCGCAACTCGCGCTCGATCTGAAATTCGGTCATGTAACCGTACCCGCCATGAATCTGCATGGCGTCCAGACACGACGCCACACACGCCTCGCTTACGTACAACTTGGCGATCGACGCTTCCCGCGGCGCGCGCTTCCCTTGCTGTTTAAGCCAAGCCGCCTTATAAAGCACGAGCCGCGCCGTCTCCAGCCTGACGTCCATCTCCGCGATCTTGCCGCTGACAGCCTGGAATCTCCCGATCGGCTTCCCGAACTGTTTCCGCCCTTTTGAGTACTCGGCCGACGTCTCCAAGAGCCGCTGCATGGTTCCGAGCTGGCTGGCTAAAATGCAGGTTCTCTCCCACTCCATCGAGGTCGAGAAGATCGCCGTGCCCATCCCCTCCTGGCCCAGGAGGTGTTCTGCCGGGATCTCGCACTCATCTAAGAACACCTCGCCCATCGGCGATGTACGCAAGCCCATCTTGCTCATCTTGCGGCCCACGGTGAAGCCGGGCGTTTCCTTCTCGACGATAAAGGCCGAGATGCCGCTGGCCCCACGTGAGCGATCCAGAGTCGCAAAGATGATGATGACGTCAGCAACGGGGGCGTTGGTGATAAACACTTTTTGGCCGTTGAGAACATACCGGTCTCCCCGTCGTTCGGCGCGCGTCTCGAGACTGTAAGCGTCCGAGCCGGACACAGGCTCGGTCATCGCGTGGCCACCGATGAATTCACCGGAAGCGAGACGGGGAAGGAGCCGGCGCTTCTGCTCTTCCGATCCGTATGACGCGATCGAGATTTCCGCGCCCCACATGTGGGCGTTGATCGAGAAGATGAGCCCGTTGTCCGCGCACCCGTAGCCGAGCGCCTCGAGCGCGGCAACAATCGTGAGGGCATCCGAACCGCCCCCTCCATATTTCGCCGGCACAGGAAGCCCCTGGATCCCGAACTCGCCGCATTTCTTCCACTCTTCCCATGCGAACTCGCCCGCCGCATCGCGCTCGATCAGGCTTCCGTTCAGCTCCTGTCGAGCGAATTTGACGATCGCCGCTCTCAACGCTTCTTGTTCCTCGTTCCACGCAAAATCCATCGCCGAGCCCCTATGATTCGTTATTCTGTGGAGCCGGAGACTCGTGCCAACGCGGGGCGTGGACTCGCCTCGAATGCCCTGAATTCAATCCGCCCTCGGTCAAGCAAATCGCGACTCAAGCTACCGATCTTCATCCTGGCCTGACGTTGCTGAGCGCCCGATTGGCGCGAGCCACGTGTTCCGCCTCTAATTCCGGTGTGGTCATGTGTGAAATCACGATCCTATTCGTATCTTCTTGTACCGCTCTCCGTGCATCGCTTCGCTCACCAAAATCACTTTTTGGGGAATCTTGAATGCCGGCAACTTGTCACCGCAAAACAGGCGCATTCGTTTCCTGAACTCGGCTAGAGTCTCTCCCGTGGCCAGCCTGACCTTCGCCCTCACGATCTGTCCTGTGATGCGGTGACCTTCAGCGCTGACAGTCACATCCGCCACACCTTCCATTGATTGAAGGATGCTCTCGACCTCGGCAGGGTAGACCTTTTCCCCGCCCACGTTGATCATCTCGGATTTTCGGCCAAGGA
>DATEAO010000152.1:0-21924 GCA_035288345.1 Candidatus Methylomirabilota bacterium
GATGAGAAATCCCTGGGCCGAGGCGAAAGAACATCGAGGCGCCCCTCTCTCATCTGCCGCTCCAGCTCCGATCGAGCCGAGACACACCGGCCAGAAGGTCGGCCGCAACGACCCCTGCCCGTGCGGGTCCGGGAAGAAGTACAAGAAGTGCTGCCTGCTTAAGGCTTCGTGAGATGTCAGATGACGGATGTCAGATGTCGGAAGTTCGAACCGACTGACATCAGACATCCGAAATCCGACATCCAAACCGGTCGGAGATCTGACATCCGACGTCTAAGATCAGTCGTGCCACCCTTCGCCGCCTTGCATCGCTAACGGTCCCTATATCTCGTAGCTGCCGGCCTCGCTCACCCCACGTTTGGTATTTTTTTTTATTTTGTCTCGGGAGGGGAGTGTGGTAGTAGTAGACCAACTCTGCCGAGGAGGAATCTGTGCGTCTCGAAAAGATCATCCTTCACGGATTTAAATCGTTTGTAGAGAAGACGGAGCTGAAGGTCCTTCCGGGCATCACGGCCGTCGTGGGTCCAAACGGCTGCGGTAAGTCCAATATAGCAGACGCCATCCGGTGGGCGCTCGGTGAGCAGAGCCCCAAGCTGCTTCGCGGCCACAAGATGGAGGACGTGATTTTCCACGGCTCCGCGTCGAGAAAACCTGTGGGACTGTCTGACGTGAGCCTGGTGTTCGTCAACGACGGGACGCTTTCGGTGCCGTGGAGCGAAGTGATGGTGAGCCGCCGCCTCTACCGGACGGGCGAGAGCGAGTATCTCTTGAACAAGACGGTCTGCCGGCTCCGGGACATCCTGGACCTCTTCATCGGGACAGGGGTGAATCCCAAAGCGTATGCGCTGATGGAGCAGGAGCGCCTCAACCAGGTGCTGACCGCGCGCCCCATTGATCGCCGGCTCTTCATCGAGGAAGCGGCGGGCATCAGCCGGTACAAGCAGCAGCGCGCCGAGACGGTCGGAAAGCTGGACGCGACACGCCAGAATCTCACGCGGGTCAGGGACGTGATGGACGAGGTCAGGCGCCAGCTTCACTCGCTCGAGCGCCAGGCCAAAAAGGCCCAGCAGTATAAAACGCTCGCTCAGGAGCGTCAGTCGCTGGGGCTGACTGTGCTGGCCGCCAACTATGCCCAACTCACTCGCCAGGAAGCTGAGCGGGAGCACCGCCTCAAAGGGCTGAGGGATGAGGAGTCGCTGATCCGGACCCGGCTCGCTGAGCTGAGCGGAGTTCAGGCAAATCGGCGCGTTGAGGTTCAGACCAACGAGCATCAGCTCTCCGACCTTCGCCAGTCTGTTCAGAAGGTCCAGGGGGAGCTGGAACGGCTGATCGAACGGCGCGAGCAGCTCGGGCTCCAAATCGGCGACCTCGAGGAAGAGGGAGTCCGGCTCGATCAGGAAAGTGTGACACTGAGGCTCAGAAAGGCCGGCCTGATCGAGGAGCTTCGCCAGAAGCGCGAGAATCTGGCCCAACTTGAGGAGACCCACCGCGAGCGCGAGCAGGCGGTGCGCGCGATCAATCAGCGCCTGGAGCAGATCCGGACGCTGCTTCAATCTGGCCGCGATCAGAACGAGCGTCTCCGGCTGGATCAGGCTCGGGTTGCCGGCCAGCGCGTGGAGCTGATCCGGTCCGTGGGTGAGCTGGAGGAGCGAGCCACTCATCTGGCGCGGCAGCGAGTGCGGCTCACTGAAGAGCGCTCGAGCGCGCGAGCGGAGCTGGAGCGAATCGCGGATCAGCGGAGCAGTCTGGACACTCAGGGTGAGATGGCGCGCCATGAGATTGCGCGTCTGGAGCGGGAGCTGGCTCAGCTCGAGGAGGCGCTGAATCGATCCGAGAGCGAGCGCCAGGCGCTGCAAGCCAGGGTGGAGGCGCTTCGGGTGAGCCTGGCCGGGAAGCGCTCGAGCTTCGAAGCGCTCGAGCGTCTTCACGAGGAACGCGAGGGATACGGGGCAGGTGTCCGCGCCATTTTCAATATGAAAGGGGAGCGCGCGCTGCCCGGAGTGCTCGGGACAGTGGCTGATCTCCTGGATGTCCCTCCTGAGCTTACCGCAGGGATCGAGGCCGTGCTTGGCGACCGGCTTGAGTGGGTGGTGGTCCGAGAGTTCGGGCACGCGAAGGCCGCGCTCAGCTTCCTCCAGGAGCGGGGGAGTGGCTCGGCCACGTTTCTGCCGCTCGAGACCCTTCCGCCCGCCAACGGCAATCCCTCCGATACCGGCGAGATTCGGTGGGCTCACAGTTTGGTCGGCTGCGAGTTTGAAAACCTGTTGCACTATCTGCTCGGGCCCGTGGGCGTCGTGGAGCATCTTGATCAAGCTGAGGCGTTATGGCGAAGAAACGGCGTGACCGCCACCTATGTGACTCCTCAAGGCGAGGTCCTCTCCCCGACCGGCCGGTTGACCGGAGGCCGCCCCGCTGGCAGCGCTCAGGCCGAGCACTCGCTCCTCCAGCGAAAGCATGTGCTTCGGGTGTCGCGCGAAGAGGTGGAGCGTCTCGCCGCCGAGCTCGAATCGTTGCAGGGAGAGTGGCTTGCCGCTGAACACGTTGTGAATGATTATCGCGGCCAGCAGCCAGCGCTTCGGGCGTCACTGCAGATCCACGAAGGCATCCGGCTCTCTGCCGAGAAGGAATTGGAGCAGCTCGCGCGCGAACACGACCGCGCAGGCCGGCTCCTCGAAGGGATCACCACAGAGGAGCAACTGGTAGTCTCTGAGGATACGGAAACGCATGACCAGCTCTCCCGATTGCGCCAGACCCTGAATGAAATGGAGCGGTCGGAGGCCGCGCTGGGAGAGCAGATGGCCGAGATCCGGCGCTCGATCGAGGCGCGCCAAAGCGAGGAGAGCGAATGCGTGAGCCGATTGACCGAGGCGCAGGTGGAGGTCGCGTCGCTTGGAGAGCGGAGCGAGGCGCTCCACCGTGAGCTCGAGCACCTCGTGTCGCTCGAGCAGGAGCTGGCTGAACGGCTGCAACACGGTCAAGCTCGACGTCAGAGTCTTATCGATCGCCAGGAAGAGCTCAGGGTCGAGCAGGCTCGCGCTGACCAGCGCGCCGTTGAAATCAGTCAGGAACGGGACCGGCTCGAGGCGCGCGAGCGCGAGCTTGGCCGGCGGGGCGAAGAGTTTCGGTGGGCGCTTCAGCAAGTGGAGGAGTCGATCCGCGACGCCGAGCGACAGCTCACCCGCATGACAAACGAGATCCACGAGGTCGAGCTTCACATTACCGCTGATCGGGTGCGCCGGGAGGAGATGGAAGGCGAGGCTCGCCGAAGCTTTGGAATCAACCCCGACGAGCTGCTGCAGGCCTACGATCCTGCCGTGTCCCTTGAGAGCGTGCGGGAGCGCTTGACACAGGTCGAAGAGAAGGTCGCCTCAATGGGCGCGGTCAATCTCGTCGCAGACGAGGAATACCGTGAGCTGGAGGAGCGGCTCGCGTTTCTCAAGGCGCAGCATGACGACCTGACCGGCTCCATCAAAGATCTTGAAAAGGCCCTTCGCGGGATGACCAAGACAGCGCAGGAGCGCTTTCTCCAGGCGTTCGAAGCGATCAACAAACACTTCGGAGAGATCTTCGCGCGGCTCTTCGAAGGAGGGCGGGCCGAGCTGATGCTCACCGAGTCTGAGGACGGCGACGCACTGGAGGCCGGGGTGGAGCTGATGGCCCAGCCTCGTGGCAAACGGCTTCAGGCTGTGAGCCTCCTCTCGGGAGGAGAGAAGGCGCTCACCGGTCTTGCCCTGCTGTTCGCGATCTTTTACTATCGCCCGAGCCCCTTCTGCGTGCTTGATGAGGTGGATGCCCCGTTGGATGATGCGAATATCCACCGCTTCTTGCGTGTGCTCGCGGAGCTGGCTCAGCACACCCAGTTCCTTCTGATCACCCACAACCGAAAGACCATGGAGGCCGCGGATGTCCTCTATGGGATTACGATGGAGGAGCCCGGTCTTTCCCGCCTAGTCTCCGTCAAACTGGCGCCGTGACAATATGCTTCGCCTGACTGCGTTCTCGGTCGTCGCCAATCCTCACGTACAACCACGTACGCTCCGGTTGGCTCCTCCCTCGGGACTTGTCATGCTCGCATCTTGTCCCGGCGCAGCGTGCCGTGACGATAAGCGTTGCCGGCTCCGGGGTTCGGGATCGGGGGTCCGTAAAGGCTGACCGAGCTAGCCCCAGGCCCCGGGCCCCTGACCCCGACGTGATGCTTGCTTCTCGTCACGGCACTTGCGCCGTGACGGGGTTCGGGAAATCGGGAATCGCCGAACTCCGAATCGCCAATCGCTAATCCCGAACCCCGAACGCGTAACGCCGTGTAAACCCTTGCCGAACGTTGACTATTCGGCGCGGGTCCGATAGACTACCCCTCAGAGTTTGTCATGGACTCACCAGGACTTTACCTCCGAAGCCGACGGGAGTCTCTTGGGCGAAAGGTGGATGATATTGCCCGGCAGACTCGCATCGGGAACGAGTACATCAAAGCCATGGAGGAGGAGCGGTGGAACGAGCTCCCGGCCCCTGTCTTTGCGAAAGGCTTTATCCGTTCGTATTGTCAGGCCCTCGGTGAGCCCCCAGACGAGGTGTTGGTCCTGTACGATCAACTTCAGGAGCGGGAGCGCGCGCCGCTCCTTCCGCTTTCAAGAGACCGGTCTCCTCGAGCCGTCTCCTCCACGCTTCGGCTGAGCGTGATGCTTGTTCTTATCCTGGCAGCCGGGCTCGTGGGGCTGAGCTTCCTCCTGAACGGGACGCGTGGATCCCGCCAGGTGGCTCAACCCAAGCCGTCTCAGTCGATCAGCTCGGAATCAACTCCTCCTGAATCAACCGCGCCGGCGTCAACCACATCGACCGAAACGCCCCCCCAGGAGGCCTCGGGAGTGACTCAAGTGGTCTCCAGACAACCTTCAGCGGTTGAGACTCCGCGCTCCCGGTTGGTGGGGAGAACCACGGAACTGACCTGGGTGAAGGTCACCACGGATGACGGGAATTCGGTCCAGGAGCTGTTGGCTCCGGGCGCGGTGCGCGAGTGGACTTCGGCGAAGCGCTTTATCCTGACTGTGGGGAACGCCGGCGGGATTAAGCTCGAGTACAACGGCCGGCCGCTTCCTCCTCTCGGTCCCAGCGGCGCGGTGATCCAGAAGCTGATCATTCCTCCTGAGGAGCTTCAGACGGACCCGACGAGGCCATGAGACTTTTTTCCGCCCTCACCGATCGCCTCCGCGAGGGGCTTCAGAAGAGCCGAGAGAGCTTTCGGTCGGGCCTGGACCGCCTTTTCACTGGCCGCGAGGTTGATGAAGCGCTCTTCGAAGAGCTGACCGAGCTGATGATCGGCGCTGACATGGGCGTGTCAGTGGCTGAGGCGTTTACCAGCACGCTTCGAGAAGAGGTCCGCCGAGCGCGCGTGAGCAGCGCTGAGGATGTCCGCGGCCTCCTGCGCCGGGAGCTGGAGCGCGGGTTGGAGGGGTCTGCGGCTTCGCTGAGCCTCGATGCTCACCCGTCGGTCTGGCTTCTGCTGGGGGTCAATGGCTCTGGAAAGACCACGACGGTAGGGAAGCTCGCCCACATGTTGAGGGCAGAAGGGAAGTCGGTCATCCTGGCAGCCGCGGACACCTTCCGCGCTGCTGCGATCGAGCAACTGGACGAGTGGGGCGCGCGCGCCGGCGCCATCGTCGTGAAGCAGCAGGCCGGCGCTGATCCGGCCGCGGTTGTCTTTGACGCCGTGAAGGCCGCGGGGGCCAGACAGGCGGATGCGCTCCTGATCGACACCGCGGGCCGGCTTCAAACGAAGGTGAACCTGATGGAGGAGCTGGCGAAGCTCACACGGGTCATCGCGAAACAGCTGCCCGGCGCTCCGCACGAGCGCTTGATGGTGCTCGATGCCACGACCGGACAGAACGGGCTTTCTCAGGCCAAGCTGTTTCATCAGGCTGTGGGATTGACAGGCCTGGTGGTGACCAAGCTGGATGGCACCGCAAAAGGCGGAATTATTGTCAGGATCTATCAAGAGCTTGGGATCCCGATTAAACTGATCGGTGTCGGAGAGCGCGTGGACGATCTCCACCCGTTTGATCCCAAAGCGTTTCTCTCTGCGCTTCTTCCTGATTGAGCACCATGCCTGTCACAGAGAGAGACGATCAGCTCCACATGGCCAGGGCGCTCGAGCTGGCGGCGCGGGGTCGCGGGCTCACCTCCCCGAACCCGATGGTGGGTGCCGTGGTGGTTCGCGATGGTCAGGTGGTTGGCGAGGGGTTCCACCGGCGGGCCGGGTCTGAGCACGCAGAGATCGAGGCCCTCGCTCGAGCCGGCGCTCAAGCCCGCGGCGCCACACTCTACGTGGCGCTAGAGCCGTGCGTGCATCAGGGACGGACTCCGCCGTGCGCGCCGGTGTTGCTCGAGAGCGGGCTTTCTCGCGTTGTTGTGGCGGTCCTGGACCCGAATCCGAAAGTGAACGGCCGGGGCGTCCAAGCCCTCCGTGAGGCGGGAGTGTCGGTGACTGTGGGCGTGCTCGGCGAAGAAGCCCGCGCGCTCAATCGAGTGTTTTTTACTTACATGCTGCGGGCTCGGCCGTTTGTGACGATGAAAGCGGCCATGACGCTTGACGGGAAGATCGCGGCGTGGGACCGAAGCTCGCGATGGATCAGTGGCGAGGAGTCACGCCAGGTGGCTCACCGGATGCGAGCGGAGGCTGATGCGATCGTCGTGGGAATCGGCACCGTCCTTGAGGACGATCCCGAGCTGACGGTCCGTACTGGCCGCGACTGGCCGAAGGAGCCGTACCGTATTATCGTAGACAGTTATCTCAGGCTCCCGCTCGACGCTCGGCTCTTCTCAGCCGGAACGCGTTCGCGGATCCTTGTGGCGACTACCGATCTCGCGTCGCAAGACCGAGTGGACGCGCTCCAGGGTCGTGAGGTCCCGGTCTTGGCGTGTCCGGCCCGCGACGGACGTGTGGACCTCGTGGCGCTCACGAAGAGGCTTGCGGAGATGGACATCACCACCCTTCTTCTCGAAGGGGGGAGCAGTTTGAACGCGGCGTTTCTGGAAGCCTCGCTGGTGGACCGCGTGGTCTTCTTTGTCGCGCCGAAGATCGTGGGAGGGGCGCGCGCGCTGGGCCCGGTGGGCGGAGACGGTCGAAGCCTCAAGGAAGCGTTTCGAGTGGCCAACCTTTCGGTTCGGTCAGTTGGCGACGATCTTCTTGTGGAAGGCGATATTGAATATGAGTAGCAGATATCGGATGTCAGATGTCGGATCTCGGATCTCAGATGTTAGATTCAGGTTTCGACCAACCGACATCCGACATCCGTGATCTATCGATCATGTTTACGGGGATAGTCGAGGAACTCGGCACCGTGATGCGCTTCGCTCCCCGCGAGGGGACCTGGCGCTTGGAGATTTGCGCGCGTCAGTTGTTCGCGAGCGTGAAGATCGGCGAGAGCGTGGCGGTGAACGGGGTGTGTCTCACCGTCGTCGAGCCGGGGAATGACTGGTGCGCTTTCGACGTGGGGCCGGAAACGCTGAAGGTGAGTAACTTGAAAGAGCTCCGTTCTCAGGATCCGGTGAATCTGGAGCGGCCGCTTCGCCTGGGCGCTCCGGTGGGCGGACATCTTGTCTCAGGCCACGTTGATGGTATCGGGGTCGTTCAGGGGATTGTTGCTGAGCGGGATTCCATCCGAATGGCCATCGGCGTAGGAAACCCTGAGCTCGAGCGTTACCTGATCCCGAAAGGGTCCATCGCGATGGACGGCGTGAGTCTGACTGTTGCTGAGCTTCGCGAAGGGAGCGTTGAGGTGATGCTCATCCCTCACACGCTTCGATTGACCACGCTCGGGACCAAGCGCGAGGGCGCCACGGTCAATCTCGAGATGGATATGATCGGGAAGTACCTCTACCGGGTGCTCTCGAAGATCAGCGGGACTGAATCCGAGAGTCTTGATGGGCTGCTGATCCACCACGGGCTGCTCCAACGAGAGCCGCTCCAATCTTAGCGCCGCGCCGATATGCATCGCATCCCTTCGTTCAGTGTTCTGGGGACAGGGGCTAGGGGTCAGGGGTCCGCAACGGCTGATCCAACAAGCCCCAGGCCCCTGGCCCCGGACCCCGAATAGGCTCGCATCTCGGCGCGGCGCGGATGGATGTCGAAAACAGAGTCCGACAGAAACATGCGGACGGTGGACGAACAAGCAATCCAGTGCTCAAGGGGTCACACGTGATGGCACATCTAGAAGCAGAGAACAGTCCGGTCCAGTTTTCGCCGATCGAGGTCGCCGTTGAGGAGATCAAGGCGGGCCGGATCATCGTCGTGGTGGACGATGAGGACCGGGAGAATGAAGGAGACCTGGTGATGGCGGCTGAACGGGTTTCACCTGAAGCCGTCAACTTCATGACCAAATACGGCCGTGGGCTCATCTGCGTGCCCATGTCCGGCGAGCAATTGGACGAGCTGAAGATCTCGATGATGGTGTCGGACAACACCGCGCCCATGGGGACCGCGTTCACCGTGACGGTCGACGCGCGGCGGGGCGTCAGCACCGGCACCTCGGCGTACGATCGGGCGATCACGATCCAGGCGCTGGTGGATCCCGGCACCCGGCCGGAAGACCTGACCCGCCCGGGTCACATTCTGCCCCTCCGCGCAATGCCCGGCGGCGTGCTCCGGCGGGCCGGTCATACCGAAGCCTCGGTGGACCTGGCGCGCCTGGCGGGCTTCGTTCCCGCCGGGGTGATCTGCGAGGTGATGAGCGAGAACGGTGAAATGGCCAGGCTGCCGGAGCTGCTTGCGCTTGCCAAAGAGCACGGCCTCAGGATCATCACGATCAAAGACCTGATTGAGTATCGGACCCATAAAGAGAAGCTCGTGCGCCGCGTGGCAACCACCCGGCTGCCCACGGAGTTTGGCGACTTTACGGCGATCGCGTATGAGGCGTCGGTCTACAGCCTTGTGCACCTAGCGTTGGTGATGGGGGACGTCTCGGGTGATGCTCCGGTGCTCGTGAGGATGCACTCCGAGTGCCTGACGGGTGATGTCTTTCACTCGCGCCGCTGCGATTGCGGGCTCCAGCGCGAGCGCGCGCTCACAATTATCCGGAACGAGGGGCGCGGCGTGTTCGTCTATCTGCGGCAGGAGGGGCGGGGAATCGGCTTCCTGAACAAGATGCGCGCCTACGAGCTTCAGGATGCGGGCAAGGACACCGTGGAGGCGAACAAGGCGCTCGGGTTCAAGGCTGACCTTCGAGACTACGGGATCGGGGCCCAGATCCTCCTCGATCTGGAAGTGAAGAACATGCGGCTTCTGACTAACAACCCGAAAAAGATCGTCGGTCTCGAAGGGTACGGGCTTCACGTGGTCGAGCGACTGCCTATTGAGATTCCGCCCAACGACGCGAACAAAGATTACCTTAAAGCCAAGCAGGAGAAGCTCGGCCATCTCCTCACTACCCTCTAATGTCAGGTCGGGCGCCCCACGGTCCAGGGAGGTCTTCAAGCTCGAAGAAACGAATCGGGATCATTGCGGCTCGCTTCCATGAGCCGATCTCAAAGAAGCTTGTGGATGGCGCGATTGTGGCCCTGAGGCATCACGGGGTTCCTGAAGAGCAGATCACAATCTCCTGGGTGCCGGGCTCGTTCGAGCTTCCTTTCGCTGCCATGGCGCTCGCCAGAAGCCGCCGGTTTGACGCATTGGTCTGCCTCGGCGTGGTGATTCGGGGTGAAACCCCGCATTTCGAGCACGTGGCCCGCGTGGCTGCAGACGGGATCTCTCACGTGGGGCTGGCGACCGGCGTGCCGGTCACATTCGGCGTCATCACCGCGGAGAATGAGTCCCAGGCCTGGGAGCGCGCCGGGGGCATCGCGGGCAATCGCGGAGAAGACGCGGCGTTAGCAGCGCTGGAGATGGCCCATTTCTCCGCACCGAAGATTAGACGTCAGCGAGGGAGGCGATGACGACGGGAGCGCGGGTGTGGAGCGAACCCGAACCCGAGCCTAAGGCTTTGAATTCGTATGGGCACGGGCGGGCGATAGCCCCGGCGCCCGTGCTGCAATCAAGGAGGTTCGGAAGGGGGGCGTGCCCCCCTCCGAGGGAATGATGGGGAAGCGTCGAAAAGGCCGCGAGCTCGCGGTGCAGCTTCTTTACCAGCTCGACCTGACAGGGGAAGCCGGTCCGTCAGGCGAGTGGGATGAGTTTTGGAAGCGCCACCCCGTTGAAGACGACGTGAAAAGCTTTGCAGATTCACTGGTCCGCGGCACCAAACTTCACGAGGCGAAGATCGATGAGCTGATTCGCCAGTACTCCGAGCACTGGGACCTCTCGCGTATGGCGGTCGTGGACCGGAACATCCTGCGTCTCGGCATCTTCGAGCTCCTCTGGCTCACCGACGTTCCCCCGAAGGTGGTGATCAACGAAGCGTTGGAGATCTCCAAAAAGTTCAGCAGCGATGAGTCTCGCCTCTTCCTGAACGGGATCCTGGATCGGGTTCACAAAGAACTCTCCCCGCCGATCGAGTCGCCATAGGAGCTGTTCATCCGATACGGGCTCGTCTCGGACATCCACTCAAACTGGGAAGCCCTGTCCGCGGTCCTCGCCCGTTTTGAGCGTGAGCGGATTGGCGCGATCCTCTGCCTTGGCGATGTGGTCGGGTATGGGGCCGATCCAATCGCTTGTCTCGACGAGATCACGCGGGTCACATCCGCGTGCGTGGCAGGAAACCACGACCACGCTGTCACGGGGCTCCTCGACGACGGGTGGTTCAATCCCTTTGCGAGAGTGGCGGTGCAGTGGACGGCGCGTCAGCTCTCCCGTCACCACCGAAAAATGGTGAACGCGCTCCCTCTCATCGCCACGGTGGAGGACGCGACGCTCGTCCACTCCTCGCCGGTCGATCCCTCCGAATGGGAGTACCTGATCGACCGTGAGGATGGCATTGCCGCGTTCGGCTCGTTCCAGACGCGGCTCTGCTTTGTGGGCCACTCGCACCTGCCTGCGGTCTGGCGCGAGGGCCCGGAGGGGGACGACTTCTCGCGTGAGACGACGACTGTCGCGCTGGAACCCCGGCACCGGTACCTCATCAACATCGGATCAGTGGGACAGCCGCGCGATCGCGATCCCCGGGCTTCGTGCGCGATCTGGGACACTGACGCTCAGACGGTTGAAATCTGCCGCGTCCCCTATGATATTCCAACCGCCCAGTCGAAGATTCGCGCCGCGGGGCTCCCTCGAATCCTTGCGGATCGACTCACGCATGGCATTTGAGCTTACGGGTGAGTGGTGGCGTGATCGACCGCTTGCGCGCCGGCTCTTGCTGGTTGCGAGCGGGGCAGCGCTGAGCCTTGCGTATCCACGCCCTGAGTGGCCCTGGCTGGCCTGGGTGTCTCTTGTCCCCCTGTTTTTCTTTTCCCTCGTGGTTCGTCCGCGGCAGGCGTTTCTCGACGGCGCTCTGTTCGGCCTCGCGTTCTTCACGCTGCTGCTCCGCTGGCTCGATTACACCTTCCAGACTTTCAGCGCGATTCCATGGCCGCTCACGTTTATCGTGGTCCTCCTGCTCTCCGCGTATCTGGCCTGCTTTATCGGGGGCGTGGCGTGGGCCGGCAGCCGGCTGCATCGGGCGTTTGGATCCGGTCTCGCGCTGGTCATGCTTCCGTTTCTCTGGGTGACCGCAGAGCTGGGACGCACGTACGTTCTGAGCGGCTTCCCGTGGGGGCTCCTGGGATACTCTCAGTACCGCCAACTGGCGCTGATTCAGATCGCGGCCTGGACCGGCGTCTACGGGGTGTCATGGCTCTGCGCGCTCGTGAATGCCGCCATCGCGGCGGTCCTGCGCCACGGAGCTCGTGGACTCGTGCTGGGTGCCGCGCCAGCCGGACTGATCGTGCTTGCGGTGGGTGTTCTGGGAGCGCGCCAGCTCGACGAGCCGTCAGGAAGATCGCTCACCGTCGCGCTTGTTCAGGCGAGCATTGACCAGGCCACCAAATGGGAGCCGTCGGTTCAGTCGGAGACGCTGGCCCTCTACGCGCGCTTGACGGAGGACGCTGCGAGTCGGAAGCCGGCGATCGTGATCTGGCCCGAGACCGCGCTTCCCTTGGTGCTCAGGCACGAGCCCGATGTGGTTGAACTGCTCAGGTCCCTGAGCCGCGAGCATGATGTTCCGTTGGTTGTTGGGAGCATTGACGCGCTTGGAAGAGACCGTTCGGTCAGACTTTACAACAGCACATTTCTCGTGACTCAGCAGGGAATCGTCGACAAATATGATAAGATACATCTTGTTCCGTTCGGCGAATATGTTCCGCTCAAGTGGGCGCTTGGCTTTGTCACGCGCTGGGCAGCGTTCATCTCGGAGCTAGACTCGGGAACACGCCCTGTGGTCTTCCAGTTTGCCGACGCGCCGTTCGGCACGGTCATCTGCTACGAAGGGATCTTCCCGGGGCTCTTCCGTCAGTTCGTGGCGAACGGAGCAACGTGGATGGTGAACGTGACGAACGATGCCTGGTTCGGGTCCACGAATGGCCCGCTTCAGCACCTCGCCATGCTTCCATTTCGAGCAGTGGAAAACCGCGTGGGGATCGCCCGGTCCGCCAACACGGGGATCTCGACACTGATCGAGCCGAACGGCCGGATCGGGCCGAGCCTTGCGCTCTTTGAGCGCGGAGTGCTGCTCGGGCGTGTTTCGCTCCGCGGCGAAACCACCTGGTATACCCGCTTCGGTGATCTCTTTGCCTACGGCTCAGCCGGTTTGAGCCTGATTTTCGGAGTCTTCTCGTTACGGCGACGACATTCATCACGATAAGGAGCCTGGATCAATGCTAGGAGAGTTAAAAAAAGATCTGATCGAGTTCGAGAAGCGGCTCGATGACCTCAGGGGGCATCTTTGACCTCGAGAACAAGCTGGAGCAGATCACTCGGATTGAGACCGAGATGGCGTCACCATCCTTCTGGGAGAACACCCAAAAGGCTCAAGCCCTGGTCCAGGAGCGAAATGAGCTGATCCGCATCGTCTCGCCGTGGCAGGAGCTTCGCGAAAAAGTCGAAGAGCTTCGCCTCCTGTGGGAGATGGCGAGCGAGGAGGGAGACGAGAGCGTTGCCGCCGAGATCGAGGATGGGGTGAAAGCTGTTCGGACAACGCTCGAGGAGTTCCGTCTCAAGAGTGTCTTATCGGGTCAAGAGGATCGAAAGAACGCCATCGTCTCGATCCATCCCGGGGCGGGCGGGACCGAGTCTCAGGACTGGGCCCAGATGCTCCTCCGCATGTACCTTCGGTGGACGGAGCGTCGTGGCTTCAAAGCCGAGGTCGTTGATCTGCTCCCCGGTGAGGAGGCCGGGATCAAATCAGTCACGTTCACAGTGGCGGGTGAGTACGCGTACGGCTACCTCAAGGGGGAGACCGGCGTGCACCGGCTTGTCAGGATCTCTCCGTTCGATGCCTCGAAGCGGCGTCACACCTCGTTCGCGTCTGTAGCGATCATCCCAGAGGTGGAGGACGTCGAGGTGGTGGTGAAGGACGACGAGCTGAGGATCGATGTCTATCGGTCCTCGGGGCCGGGCGGGCAGGGGGTGAATACCGCGGACTCCGCGGTACGGATCACCCACCTCCCCACGGGAATCGTGGTGCAGTGTCAGAACGAGCGATCGCAGCTTCGAAACCGGGATACCGCGTTGAAGATTCTGAAGGCCAGGTTGCATCAGGTCTACGAGAAGAAGCGGAAAGAGGAGCTCGAAGAGTTGACCGGCGAGAAGAAAGGGATCGCGTTTGGGAGCCAGATCCGGTCGTACACGTTCCATCCTTATCAGCTCGTGAAAGATCACCGGACATCTGTTGAGGTCGGCAACGTCTCCGCGGTGATGGATGGGGAGATCGACAGTTTTATCGAAGCCTACCTCTTCTCGGGGAAGTCGTCGTAAAGCCGGAGCGTACATGTGAGCCTTGACGAGAACCAAAACGACCTGATCAGACGGCGTTACGAAAAGCTTGAAGCGCTCCGCCGTCTTGGCATCGATCCGTTTGGCTCCCGGTATCCGGTGACGCATTGGGCAGGCCGCCTGCGACAGCGATACGAGAGCGCAACTGATGAGGAGCTGCGCGGCTCAGGGCCGGTGAGTTTGGCGGGCCGCGTGATGACCCTGCGCCTTCACGGCAAGACCTGCTTTGCGCACCTGCGGGACTACACCGGCCAGATCCAGCTCTACGCTCGCAACGATCAGCTCGGCGATCGCTACGAGCTCTTTCGAGATCTGGACGCCGGAGATTTTATCGGCGTCGAGGGGGAGTTGTTCAGGACTCGGACCGGCGAGCTGACCGTTGCGGTCAAGACGTTGACCTTCCTCGCGAAGGCACTGCTTCCGCTCCCCGAGAAGTGGCACGGTCTGAAAGACATCGAGACCCGGTATCGCCAGCGCCCCTTGGATCTTGTGGTCAACGCCCATGTGCGGGAGATCTTTCTCCTCAGGCGCGAGCTGATCAGTGGCCTCAGGAGCTTTTTTGACGCCAAGGGGTTCCTGGAGGTCGAGACGCCGATGATGCAGCCCATCGCCGGGGGGGCCGCGGCGAAGCCGTTCATGACGCACCACAACGCGCTCGACCTCCCGCTCTATCTCCGAATCGCGCCGGAGCTCTATCTCAAGCGGCTCGTGGTGGGCGGGTTTGACCGCGTCTACGAGATCAACCGGAATTTTCGCAATGAGGGCGTCTCGACTCAGCACAACCCCGAGTTCACGATGCTGGAGTTCTACCAGGCGTACGCGGACTACGCCGACCTCATGGAGCTCACCGAGGAGCTGTTTGTTCACCTGATTCAGACATTGAGAGGCGCGACGCAGCTCACGTACCAAGGAGACACGGTCGAGCTGGCCCCGCCATGGAAACGCCTCCAGTTTTTCTCAGCGCTTTCAGACGCGACAGGGCTTTCGGCATCCCAGCTCAACGATGAGCAAGCGCTTCGGGGCATGGCCGAGCGTCATGGTTTCCGCGTCGATCCGAAGGCGAACCGGCCCAAGCTCTGGAAGGCGCTCTTCGAAGGCCTGGTCGAGCCGACGCTGGTTCAGCCCACATTCGTGATCGACTTCCCGATCGAGCTCTCACCCCTGGCCAAGCGCAAGCGCGATCACCCGGGGTTGGCGGATCGATTCGAGCTGTTCATCTGCAGGCGGGAGCTTGCCAACGCCTACACCGAGCTGAACGATCCACGGGAGCAACAGGAGCGGTTCGAGGCTCAGCTTCTGGAGCGCGCCGCGGGCGATGAGGAGGCCCACCAGATGGACGAGGACTTCATCCGCGCCCTTGAAATTGGGATGCCTCCGACCGCGGGGGAAGGGATCGGGATCGATCGCCTCGTGATGCTGTTCACGGACCAGCCGTCTATCCGGGAGGTGATCCTCTTCCCTCTCTTGCGCCCTCTGAGAGAGCTATGATTCCGACAACGCTTCCGTTCGAGATCGCGCTCTCGCTCCGCTACCTTCGCGCGAAGGGGCGTCGAATGACGCTGTCACTCTTCGTTTGGATTGGTGTGGGGGGGGTCTTCCTCGGTGTGGCGGCGCTCATCGTGGTCCTCGCCGTCATGACAGGCTTCCAAGGGGGGATCCGGGACAAGATCCTGGCTGCCAACCCTCACATCGTTGTCTTGGATGGGAGCGGGAAGGGGATCGCCAATTTTGACGCGTTGGCTCAACAGCTCTCCCAAATCGACGGGGTCAAATGGGCCACTCCGTTCGTGCTCCAGCAGGCGATGATCACCATCCAGGGGGTGGGAACAGGGGCGCTGGTTCGAGGGGTGGATCCCTCGGCTCCGCTCGTTCAATACGAGGTGGGAAAGCAGATGAAGCAGGGGTCGCTGGCGGCTCTGGCAACGACCCAGAATCCGCCTGGGATCATCGTGGGGAAGGAGCTGGCCCGACACCTCGGCGTGCTGCTGGGCGAGACAGTCACACTTGTCTCGCCTCAGGGCGCGACCACTGCGGTCGGACTGATTCCAAAGATCCGGCGGTTCACCGTCGTAGGGATCACCGAGGTCGGGATGTACGAATACGATTCTACGGTCGCGTATGTCGCGCTTCCCCACGCCCAGGAGTTTGCCGGGGTCCCGGGCCGGGTCACGGGAATCGACATCCGCCTCGTTGATCCGTTCCAGGCCAGCGCGGTGAGTCGAGCGATCCAGTCGAAGCTCAGCTTTCCCTACTGGGTGAGAAACTGGATGGAGATGAACCGGAACCTCTTTGCCGCGCTTCAGCTTGAGAAGATCGCGCTGTTCGCGATCCTGACCATCATCGTGCTGGTGGCGGCGTTCGCGATCATCGGGCATCTGATCCTGCTGGTGGCGGAGAAACGAAAAGAGATCGGCATCCTGAAGGCGATGGGGGTCTCCGGAGGGAGCATTGCCGCGATCTTTCTGGTTGTCGGACTGCTGATCGGCGTGGTGGGAACCGCGGCGGGCAGCCTGGTCGGCTTCGGGCTCATCTATGTCCAGAACACTTACAAGATCATTCGGCTCGCCGGCGATGTCTACCAGATCGACTCCCTGCCCATGCAGCTTTCCGCCACTGATTTCCTCCTGATTGTTGGCGCCGCCTTGGCGATTTCGTTCCTCGCTACGCTCTATCCGGCGCGGCGCGCAGCGGGGCTAGATCCGGTTGAGGTGCTCCGGTATGAATGAACTGGTGCCGTGCCGATATCCTTCCCCTCACGGCGTTGGACGTTCCGGGGTCCGGGGACCGGGGCTCGGGGTTCGCAGTGCGACCCAATCTCGAATCTCATATCCCGAACCCCGAACCCCGAACCCCGAATCTCATGCTCGCACCTCGGCTCGGCGTAAGAGTGATACAGGAGCGAGGCTTGGCTGAAACGAGCGTGCTGGTCGAGGCGTACGATCTGGAAAAAGAATACCGCAGCGGCCCTGAGTCTCTCCGCGTGCTCAAGGGTGTGACTATCGGGATCCGGGAGCGGGAGATGGTCAGCCTGGTTGGTGCCTCAGGGGTCGGGAAGAGCACATTGCTGCACATCCTCGGCGCGCTGGACCGGCCCACCGGTGGACGGGTGGTCTTTGCGGGGCAGGAGCTTCACCTCCGCTCTGAACTTGAGCTGGCCCGATTCCGGAGGAGTGAGATCGGATTTGTCTTCCAGTTTTATAACCTCCTCGGCGAGCTCACCGCGCTTGAAAACGCCATGCTACCGGTCTTGATTCAGCGCGCGCCCCACGAAGAGGCGCGGGCAAGAGCGATCGAGGCCCTCAACGAGGTGGGGTTGGGCGACCGCCTTGGCCATCGACCCGGGGAGCTCTCCGGCGGAGAGCAGCAGCGAGTGGCGATAGCGCGCGCGATGGTCCATCAGCCCCGGCTGATTCTCGCGGACGAGCCTACAGGGAACCTGGACCCAAAGACGAGCGAGCTGATTTTCGATCTTTTTCTGAGGCTTCAGGCTGAACGGAGGCTGACTTTTCTCATCGCGACCCACAACGAGCATCTGGCCAGAAAGGCTGACCGGGGATATCGGCTCGTGGACGGCCGGACGGTTCCTTGGCCCTAGCCGGACGAGATCCTTTTGGAATAAAATCAATATCTTATCCAGAATGATCTAGAGCTCCATTAAATAAAAATCTAGGCAGAGCGCTGGGCGCACGATATACTAAGAGTGATCTGATAACTGTTTAGCTGCTTTACGTGTGAGGGACCACTTGTGACGGGGGTTTCCAGTGTTTGAACGATTTACCGAGCGCGCGCGTCGAGTGATCATTTTGGCCCGTGAGGAAGCGGGCAGGTTCCGCCACGACTTCGTGGGGACCGAGCACATCCTGCTGGGGCTGATCCGAGACGGCGAGGGAATCGCGACCGCTGTGCTCCAGCGTCTTGGCCTGAAGCTCGAAACGGTAAAAGCCGAGGTCGAGCGAGCTCTTGCCGGGTTCCCCAAGACCTTGACGTTTGGCGAGGTGCCGTTTACCCCTCAAGCCAAGCGCGTCCTCGAGCTCTCCATCGAGGAGGCCCGCCAGCTCGGCCACAACTACATTGGGACCGAACACCTCCTGCTCGGGATCATGAAGGAAGGCCAATCCATTGCCGCTAAAATTCTTGAGGGTTTGGGAGCTCGCCTTGACGAGGTTCGACAGGAGACTTTGGCGCTGCTCGGAGATCAGTACTACCCCCGTCCGAAAAAGCGCTCGCAGACCCCTGTGCTCGACGAGTTCGCCCGAGATCTCACGCAGCTGGCACGGGAAAGCAAGCTCGACCCGGTGATCGGCCGCGAAAGCGAGATCGAGCGGGTGATTCAAGTCCTCTCGCGCCGGACCAAGAACAACCCGGTCTTGATCGGTGAGCCGGGAGTGGGCAAGACCGCCATTGTGGAAGGATTGGCGCAGAAGATCGTGAACCATGATGTGCCTGACGTGCTGGCAGGGAAGCGGCTCCTCCAGTTGGACCTGGGCGCCCTGGTGGCCGGCACGAAGTACCGCGGCCAGTTCGAGGAGCGACTGAAGGCGGTCATGAAGGAGATCCGCCAGTCGGAGAACGTGATCCTCTTCCTTGACGAGCTCCATACCCTCATCGGCGCCGGGGCGGCAGAAGGGGCGATCGACGCGTCGAACATGTTGAAGCCCGCTCTGTCCCGGGGGGAGATTCAGACGATCGGCGCGACCACGCTGGATGAGTACCGGAAGTACATCGAGAAGGACGGCGCGCTTGAGCGGCGGTTTCAGCCGATCATTGTTCGGGCGCCATCGGTCCCGGAAGCGATCGAGATCATTAAGGGGCTTCGCCACAAGTACGAGGCCCATCACCGGGTGAAGATCACCGACCTCGCGATCGATTCCGCGGTGAAGCTGGCTGACCGCTACATCACTGAGCGGCAGCTCCCTGACAAGGCGATCGATGTGATCGATGAGGCGGCGTCCCGGACCCGATTGATGGCCATGACGCCGCCACCTGAGATCAAAGAGCTCGAGAAAGAGGTTGAGCGGGTCGTGAAAGAAAAGGACATGTTCCTCGAGGCGCAGGAGTTCGAGAAGGCGGCGTCTTTGAGGGAAAAAGAAAAGCACCTCCGGGCCCGCGATGAGGAGCTGAAGCGGGAGTGGGACAAGGTCAAAGGGCGCCAGCCCGCCACCGTGGGTGAGGACGACATCGAGTACATCGTGTCCAGGTGGACCGGGATCCCGCTGTCGAAGCTGGAGGAAAAGGAGCTGGCCAAGCTCGCCCGGATGGAGGAGGCGCTGCACGGCCGCGTGATTGGCCAGGATCCCGCGGTCCACGCCGTTGCCAAGGCCATTCGCCGTTCGCGTGCTGGATTGAAGGACCCGAAGCGGCCGGTTGGCTCATTCGTCTTCCTCGGGCCGACCGGCGTGGGGAAGACCGAGCTGGCGCGAACTCTGGCTGAGTTCCTCTTCGGAGATGAGAACGCCCTGATCCGCGTTGACATGTCGGAGTACATGGAGAAGTTCTCGGTCTCCAGGCTGCTCGGCGCGCCACCGGGATATGTCGGATACGAAGAGGGAGGGTTCCTCTCTGAAAAGGTGCGCCGTCGCCCGTACTCGGTGGTGCTCTTTGACGAGATTGAAAAAGCTCACCCGGATGTCTTCAACCTCCTGTTGCAGGTTCTCGACGATGGGCGGCTGTCGGACTCGCTCGGGCACGTCGTGGACTTCAAGAACACGATCTTGATTATGACCTCCAACCTGGGGACGAATCTGATCGGCAAGCGGGTCTCGCCCGGGTTCCTGCAGGACTCCAAAGATGACACCTATGAAAAGATGAAAGACCGGGTGATGGAGGAGTTGAAGCGCTCCTTCCGCCCCGAGTTCCTGAACCGGATCGACGAGATTATTGTGTTCCACTCGCTCGAGACCGAGCACATCAAGGCGATCATTGAGCTGATGGTCAACCGCATGAATGCGCAGCTGGCCGAGAAATCGATCCGGCTCGTTCTGACGCCTGAGGCAGAGGAGTTCCTCGTCACACACGGTTACGACGCGACCTACGGAGCGCGCCAGCTCAGACGGACGATCCAGCGCTACATTGAAGATCCACTCGCAGAGGCCATCGTGCGCGGGCAGTTCACCGACGGAGCGAATATCGAAGTGGGCGTGGAGGGGGAGAATCTTGCGTTCCACGAGATTCCGCAGGTTGAGCCCTCCCTTGAACTTGCCGAGCACTGATCACTGACTAGAGACCACCCTGCGGGGTCACACTCCGTCCTCCATGGGTAAATCGGGGAGATTGGCTCTCTCCATTTTTTTTGCCTGGGTGCTCTCGGCCCTCGTGACGCTTCCCTCATTCGCTCAAGTGGTTCTCATCAAGGAGATTGAGGTTCAAGGGAATCGGCGCGTCGAGGTGGGGGTGGTCCGAGGACGTCTGTCGACGAAAATCGGCGACCCCTTTGTGCCAGCCAAGCTTTCCGAGGATATCAAGGCGGTCTTCGCCCTCGGATTCTTCGATGATGTGCAGCTTAAAATCGAGGAGTTCGAGGGCGGGGTCAAGGCCATCATTGTCGTTGTGGAACGGCCGCTTCTGGGCGCGATCCAATTCGAAGGGAACAAGGAACTCAAGACCAAAGACCTCGAAGAGAAGATCGAGGTGAAGATGGGAAGCCTGTACAATCCCGCAGACGTCCAGAAAGCCGGCGGTCGAATCAAGGAGCTCTACGAGGAGCAGGGTTTTTTCGAGGCGGAGGTCACTCCTGAGATCCAGAAACAAGAGGAGGGGACAGTCCAGCTCACGTTCAAGATCGCGGAGGGTCGGAAAATCAAGATTGACCGGATCGTCATTGAAGGGGCTCAGGGAGTCAAGCCGTCGGCCCTCAAATCGGCGATGCGCACCCAGGAACGGGAATACTTTATCCTCAGGGGCACGGTCCAGCGCCAGATTCTCGAAGAGGATCTGGATCGAATCGTTGCCTACTACCACGACCATGGGTACGTTCAGGCCCGCGTCGAATCCCACGAGCTGATCATAAACCGGGAAAAGGCGTTGATAACGATCCGCATCAAGGTGGTCGAGGGCCCCCGGTTCAAGTTCGGGACGATCAGCGTGCGGGGCGCGACGCTCCTCCCGGAAGAGGAGATCAAGCGGCAGGTCACGGTGAAGTCGGGCGAGGTCTACAGCCGGTCGAACGTACAACGCATCTCCCGGGCAGTCGGGGATCTGTATGGGACAATCGGACGGGCGGCGGCTGACGCGTTCCCAGTGACTCAGGTGAACTCGGAGACGCGGACGATCGACGTCACGTTTGAGATCAAGGAGGGTCCCGAGACCTTTGTCGAGCGGATCAATATCTCCGGCAACGTGCGGTCTTCGGAAAGGATCTTGAGGAGGGAGCTGTTGCTGGCCGAGGGGGATCTGTTTACCACCCAGAAACTGATTCGCAGCCGTCAACGGCTGGTGAACCTCGGCTTCTTCGAAGAGGTGAATATTTCCGGAGCGCCTGGGTCGGCCGACGACAAAATTGTTCTCAACATCGAGGTAAAGGAGCGGCCGACCGGCCTGTTCAGCGCCGGCGCGGGATACAGCTCGGTGGATCAAGTCGTCGGGACCCTTGACTTCTCGCAGCGGAACCTCTTCGGGCGCGGGCAAGAGCTGTTCCTTCGCTTACGGATCGGCTCGCGGACTCAGATCGGTCACATCGGGTTCACCGAGCCGTGGCTGTTCGACCGTCCGCTTTCGGCTGGGTTCGATCTTCAAGAGAACCGGCGAGATTTCGTCGACTTCAGCAGCGAGTCGCAGAGCCTCACGCTTCGGGCAAGCCATCCGTTCTACGAGTTCTGGAGGGCGTTTCTCAGCTACCGGCTTTCTCGAGACTCGGTCTCCGACATCGCCGACTCGGCGTCAAGCGCGCTGAAGGAGCAGCTCGGAACGAGCTTGACCTCGGCCGTGACGTTCAGCGTGACTCGAGACTCCCGTGACAATGTCTTCGAGCCGACCAGTGGGGGACGCCTAGGCTTCACCACCGACCTCGCGGGACTTGGCGGTGACAATCACTTTTT
>DATEAO010000153.1:0-2948 GCA_035288345.1 Candidatus Methylomirabilota bacterium
CCAGGAGCTTCACTTTCCGCGTCCGGGAGTCGGCTGGATCCCCCCTTATGCCAAGAATCTATAGCCGTCGAGTCCATAAGTCCACTCCCAAACATTCAAGCTGACGGAGCGTGTCAACGATTTTGAGAGCGTGCCGTGAAAGGCAAGTCAACGCAGCCGGTGAGAGTCCGGTCCAAGGAGGTGTCGGTACATCTTGGTAGCTACCCGGGAGGCGAAGAGGGTGACCAAATCGTCGAAGCTCCGGGGACAGAGGTCCGCTTCTGGCGGGCCAGCAAGCGTGCGGGCCGCAACGCGAGTGAAGCCTGAGCAGGCCCCGAAAGGTTGAATGCGAGTGCCGAGTCTCCTCTCAAATGACGAAGGCCGCCGAGGTCGATCGGATACACCGACAAGTGAAGATCGATCTACTCGCCGGGGTAGTGGGCGCAGCACGCACGCAAGCGGTGACTTGAAACACGGGAGGCCTGTCATGCTGCCGGGGCGACCTGGCAACTTTCCTTTTAGGGGATGGGCACGACAGGTGTCGGAGGGGCCCATAGTACCGACGAAGCCGGGTAACGCCGGTCGAGGGAAGGGGCCCTGGTTCGGGATGCGCCCCGACGAGCCGAGGGGAGGGGGATTGGCGTGAGCCTAGCAACCCCCGAAAAGCTCCAGAGGCTCCAAGAGGTGCTGTATGCCAAGGCCAAGCAAGAGCCGAGTCGGCGTTTTCACTTTCTGTACGACAAGGTATGGCGGGACGACATCCTCGCCCACGCGTTTGCGCTCAGCCGTAAGAACGGCGGAGCTCCTGGCGTGGACGGAGAGACGTTCAGCTACATCGAGACGAAGGGAGTGGAGCGCTGGGTGAACAAGCTCAAGGAGGAACTGCGAACAGGACGCTACAAACCGCAGCCAGTCCGACGGGTGATGATCCCGAAGTCCAGCGGAGTGGGCCAGCGGCCGCTCGGTATCCCTACGATCCGTGATCGTGTGGTGCAAACGGCGGCCAAGCTGGTAATCGAACCGATCTTCGAAGCAGACTTCGACGAGGCGGCGTATGGCTACCGCCCTGGGCGAAGTGCGATCGATGCGGTTCGAAAAATCCACAAGGCGATGGATCAGGGACACTACGAGGTGGTGGACGCCGATCTGTCGAAGTACTTCGACACGATTCCGCACTCGCAGCTGATGAAGTGCCTTGCGCGCCGAATCAGCGACGGGAAGATGCTACGTCTCATCAAGATGTGGCTGAAAGCGCCGGTAGAAGAAACCGACGAGCGGAGAAATCGGCGGATGAGTGGCGGCAAGAAGGCGACCCGAGGAACGCCGCAGGGCGGGGTTGCTTCGCCGATTCTGGCGAACATCTACATGCATCGTTACATCAAGGCATTTCGCAGGTACGGTCTCGACCAAAAGCACGACGCCGTGCTGGTCAACTACGCTGACGATCTCGTGGTCCTCTGTCGGCAAGGTGCCCAAGGGGTCCTCGAGATCACGCGGCGATGGATGACCCGCATTGGCCTTGCGCTGAACGAGGAAAAGACGTGCCTGCGCAACGCTCGATGCGGGTCTTTCGACTTCCTCGGCTATACCTTCGGACCTATGTACTCACCGCGAACCGGTGGATGCTACAACGGAGCGCGACCTTCGAAGAAGGCCATTGCCTCGATCAAAGAGGCAATCCGTCAACGACTGCGAAACGGAAACCAGGCTCCGTGGGAAGAGGTGGTCCGCCGCTTGAACCAAACCCTGCGGGGATGGGCGGCCTACTACTGCTACGGTTCGCTGGCGAAGGCGCGGCACGATGTGGACCAGCACCTGTACCACACTGTCCGCCGCTTTCTCCGACGACGGCACAAGTTGGCCGGACCTGGGTACCGCCAGTTTCCCGAGCAAGATGTTTTCGGAAAACTGGGCGTCCTTTCTCTGCAGCGTCTCCCCAGGCCTGGTCTGCGAATGCCTTGACATGAGACCCGTCCGAGAGCCGGATGACCGAAATGGTCAAGTCCGGTTCGATGAGCGGGGAGGAGAAACGGAGCGATGGATCACTCGGCGAGAATGACAACGAAAGACGTCGTTCGCAGTAGGCGCCGCCGATCCTGTACGCGACCGCGCTCCTCCTCGACTCTACCACCCGTGGGCTGCATTTAGTGAACTCCGATTGGTGTCGTTAGGTCCGTGAGCTGGGTCTCGATGTCGGCGTCTCGGGAAGTTTCGTCGCGTGGAGCGGAAACAGGGGGTACCCCAGGTATGGACCCCTCCGAGAAAGTGGCTCCTAGGCAATCCTGGCGCGTCTTTTTTTCAGGCGGAGGGTTGATCCAGGCCTGACGTGGCAAAACGGGTGGTTGAGGCTTTCCGCGAACGAAGCGTTCGGGATGAACCCGATAGGCCTTGAGAAGAAACTGTCGTCGAGCTGCGCTGACCTTTTCCGCGCGACCATGATGAACAACAGCCGGTGTCATGAGACCGATTCCCGAGTGCCGGTGTTCGTGATTGTAGTAGTCGAAGAAGCTGCGGCAGAACAGGCGAGCATCCTCGATGGAACCGAAACGACTCGGGAACTGGGGGCAATACTTCAGCGTCTTGAACTGAGACTCGGAGTAGGGATTGTCGTTGGAGACGTGAGGTCGCGAGTGGGTCTTCGTCACGCCGAGGTCGGCCAGAAGCAAGGCGACGGACTTACTCCGCATCGACCCGCCACGATCCGCGTGGAGAGTGAGCTGGCCGGGTTCGATGCCTTGCTTGCCACAGCTCTCGATCATAAGACGGCGAGCGAGCTCGGCACTTTCCCGGTGAGCCAGCATCCACCCCGTCACGTAGCGGGAGAAAATGTCCAGGATCACATAGAGGTAGTAGTAGCTCCACTTGACGGGGCCACGCAGCTTGGTGATGTCCCACGACCAAACCTGGTTGGGGCCTTCGGCCAACAGCTCCGGCTTGCGGTAGTTCGGATGCCGGAGTTGGTTCCGACG
>DATEAO010000154.1:0-5241 GCA_035288345.1 Candidatus Methylomirabilota bacterium
CGGCTCGCCGGCCCGAATCTTTTCCCACACCTCATCAGCCGCCGCCCGCGCAGCCTCCCAGCCCGCTTCCGAGTCCGAAGGCTCCGGCGGGAGAAGAATATGGCGCGCGTGGTATGGCAGCCCGGTTTCGAGCTTCCCCCGGTTCTCGTTGAAGTATGCGTCCACCTCTTGGTCGGTCACCGAGAAACGGGCCGAGACTTTGCGCCGGATGATCTTCTGAGCCAGCAGCTGGTCTCTCGCCCCTTTTCGAACCGCCTCCATCGCCAAGCCCTGCTGCTTGAGGACCTCTTCGAACTCCTCGCGGCTCTTGGCAGTGGTGCGCTTCATCATCTCATCGATCATCTCTTTGATCTCTTCATCGGCGACCGTGAACTTCTCTTTCATCGCTTCCTGGACTTGAAGGCGGCGCTCGATCAGCTGATCGAGCACCTGGGCGCGTATTTTCGTCTCCTCACCGGGCTTGATATCTCCACCGCTCTGCTGGAGGAGGAATTGAATTGTCTCGAGGAGATCCATGAGGGTGATGGCCTCCTGGTTCACGACCGCCACCACCCGGTCGGTGAGCGCTCCCCGTGGCTGTTGGGCCGCCTCTTCTTGCGCGCCGGGAGGGGGTGATTCAACGCGGGCCGGCGATCGGTCGCGCGGACTCTCAGGAAGCGCCTGTGGCTGCGAGGCCGCCGGATCACTTTTTCCGAAGAGCCGGCCCCACGTCCCGCACCCGCTCAAGAGCAGCGCAAGCGCGATGAGGATCACGACCGCAGCGTGGGAGCGACATCGGCGTTTCATTCGAATTGCCTGAGCAGATCCGTGACTGCCGGCCGGAGCCGCGACCACGGCCCTCCCGGAAGCGTCCCCTCCAGGATATAGTCGCTCTTGAGTTTGAGGCGCCCTTTCGCGCCCTCGAGGAGCCGGAGCAGGCGATCCGGTGAGACCGTGGTGGACGGCGCGAACGTGAGCACGGCCTTGCCGCTTGAGATCTCCAGCTTCTCAATCCCCAGGGTTCGGGCGAGCATCTTCAGCTCAACGACCTCCAAGAGCTGGCTCACCGAGTCTGGGAGCGCGCCGAACCGATCCTTGAACTCCTCTCGGATCATCTCCAGCTCGCTCGGCTTCTCCACTGCCGCCAGCCGCTTGTAGAGCGAGAGTCGCTGGGTCACCTCGGGCACATACGATTCCGGGATGTACGCCTCGACAGGCACAGTCACCAGTGGATCGAGCTGCTCCTCGACCGCCTCTCCCTTCAGCTCACGCACCGTCTCTTCGAGGAGCTTGGTGTACAGGTCGATCCCGACCGCGGCGATGTGCCCGTGCTGCTCGGCGCCGAGGAGATTGCCGGCTCCGCGAATCTCCAGGTCGCGCAACGCGAGCTTATACCCCGACCCGAGATCCGTCAGCTCCTCGAGCACCCTGAGACGCTTTTGCGCCAGCTCATCGATCCGGCCATCCGCGGGAACCAAGAGGTAGGCAAACGCCTGCAGCCGCTCGCGTCCCACACGCCCCCTGAGCTGATGGAGCTGGGCGAGCCCAAAGCGATCGGCCCGATTGATGATCATCGTGTTGGAGGCGGGGATGTCGAGGCCGGACTCGATGATGGCTGTGGAGACGAGCACGTCGGCTTCCCCTGAGACGAAGCGGAGCATCACCCGTTCCAGCTCGCGCTCGCGCATCTGGCCGTGCGCCATCACCACGCGCGCATCCGGAACCAGCTTCTTCAGAAACGCGGCCATCGCCGCGAGCGACTGCACGCGGTTGTGAACGAAGAAGACCTGCCCTCCGCGTTCCCGCTCTCGCTCGATGGCCTCCTTGATGACCCTCGGCGAAAACCGGCAGACGATGGTCTCCACGGGGAGGCGGTCCGGAGGAGGCGTCTCGATTGTGGAGAGGTCTCGCACTCCGGCGAGCGACATATAGAGCGTCCGGGGAATCGGGGTTGCGGTGAGCGTGAGGACATCGACCCTCTTTGTCAGCTGCTTCAGCTTCTCCTTGTGGGTGACCCCGAAGCGGTGCTCCTCGTCGATGATCACGAGCCCGAGGTCTTTGAAGACCAGATCTCCTGAGAGGAGGCGATGCGTGCCGATCACCACGTCCACCCCTCCCTGGCGAAGGCCTGCCAACACCGCCCGCTGCTCCTTCGGCGTTCGAAAGCGCGAGAGCATCTCCACGTGAAACGGGAACGGCTCGAAGCGCTCCTTGAATGTTCCCCAGTGCTGCTGCGCCAGGATGGTGGTGGGGACCAGGAGGGCCACCTGTCGCCCCTCCATCACCGTCTTGAACGCGGCGCGCAGCGCCACCTCGGTCTTTCCGTACCCGACATCGCCGGCCACCAGCCGGTCCATGGGCCGGGGCTGCTCCATGTCAGCTTTGACGTCCTCGATGGCGCGGAGCTGGTCAGGCGTCTCTTCAAATCGAAACGCGGCATCGAACTCCCGCTGCCACGGCGCGTCAGGCGAAAATGCGTAGCCATCGATCACGCTCCGGGTGGCGTAGAGCTGCAGCAGCTCCTCGGTCATCTTCCTCAGCGAGGCCCGAACCGATTCTTTGACCCGCTGCCACGCCGTGCCGCCCAGCCGGTCGAGGCGCGCCGGCTCGCCATCGCTCGAGAGATACTTCGAGACGGCACCGAGCCGGGACACGGGAAGGTAGAGGCGATTGCCCTCAGCGTACTCCAGGAGCAGATAGTCGGCGTCCCTCCCGTCCACCGAGAGGGTGCAGAGGCCGAGGTAGCGCCCGATCCCGTGCTCCTCGTGGACCACCAGATCGCCCACAGCCAGATCGGTGAAGGCCGTGATCGCCGCGCCGCGCTGGAAGAGTGGACGCCGCAGTGTTCGGCGCTTGGCGCCGAAGAGCTCCTCTTCTGTGAGCAGCACAACGCCAAGCTCTGGAACCTGAAAGCCGGTCGAGCACTCCCCAATGAGGATGAGGCATCGCTCCGGCCCCAAGAGCCGCTCGCCGAGCTCGGCAGTGATCCGGTGCTCCTCAAGGATCTTGCGAAGCCTCTCGGCTTGGAGATCGTCCTGGCAGACTAAGCGAACCCTGAACCCCTCGGCCATCCACTGGCCAAGCTCGGCCTCGAGCTGACGGAACTGGCCGCGGAAGCTCCCCACCGATCGTGTCTGCAGGGTGAAGCGCTGAACGTCCGGCGACTCCTCCACTGAAAGCAGCCCAAGCTCGATCCGGGGCCGATCAGCCAGCAGCTCGGCGAGTGGGAGCGCGGCAGGGGCATCGTCAGGCGGAGCATCAAGGAGCGATGGGTCCTCGAGCACGACGAGGCTCGAAGGCGGAAGGTAATCGAGCAGACTGCACTCGGACTCGAGCACGTTGACAAACGGCAGGATCTCGTAGCGCTCAAGCGATGCGACCGAGCGTTGGCTCGTCGGATCAAACGCTCGGATCGACTCGATTTCGTCGCCGAAGAACTCGATCCGAACCGGCCCCTCCAGAGAAGGTGAGAAGCAGTCCACAATTCCACCCCGCACCGCCCATTGCCCGACCTCCACCACTGTCTCCACACGCTCGTACCCTGCCGCGTCGAGCTGCTTGATCAGCGTCTCACGCCCAACCTCTTCGCCCACCGCGAGACGGCTCGTCCGGGTAGCGAACTCTTGGGGGGTGAGGAGCGGAGTCGTGAGCCCCCGAGGGGTCGTCACCACCCAGAGCGCTTGGCGCGCGAGGAGGCGTGAGAGGAGGTGCGCGCGCTCGGCTCTGCCATCATCCTGGTGGCCACCTCTCAGGAGGACTGCATGCCCTGGCGGAAATGCCCAGGCTCGTGTCCCGCCGGCATCCCCCGCAACGTCACTGAAGAAGCGGAGGTCATGGACCATCCGCTGGAGCGCGGCACTGCTCGATGTGAGGAAGAGCACCGGCGCCTCTTCGTCTTCGAGCAGGTGAAAGAGGGCCAGCGAGCGTGCCGCTCCCCAGAGGCCGCTGAGTTGAATCTGGCGCGCCCCCTGAGAGTACGCCTGGGAGAAGAGGCGAAACGTCGGCCACTCATCCAGGCGCGTAGGGAAGTGAATGGTACTGGACGGCATGCTCACGATGGTGTGCAGAAACTCTCTATCTACATACCATTTGAGGACTCGCGCGTCAAATTTCTCGGAACAAGCGATCAGCAGTCAGGCTCCTAGGAAAACCGGCACAACGGCTCCTGGGTTCGAGGCTGATAGCTAATCGCTGACCGCTGAATGCTTACCCAGGTCTGTTGCGTTGACTTCCAAAAAGCCGGTCGTTATAGTGAAGCCCTCGGAGCGTACAGGCTCGAAAGGTGTGGAGACGCATGGGACAACACAGACGCGGTGACCTGCTGACGGTAACGATCGATGATCTCGCATTTGGTGGCGAAGGCGTCGGTCGGGTTGATGGCTATGTCGTCTTCGTGAAGGGCGGAGTGCCTGGAGACCACCTTCAAGTTCGTCTCACCCAGGCCCGCTCGCGATTCGGCCGGGGCGTCATTGAGGCGATCGATCAGCCATCTCCGCACCGTGTCGAGCCGCCATGCCCCTACTTCGGTCGCTGTGGCGGCTGCCGCCTGCAGCACGTGCAGTATGAGACCCAGCTCGTGTTCAAAGCCAAACAGGTGGCTGACTGCCTCGCGAGAATCGGCCGGCTCGGTGAGATCCCGCTTCGCCCGATTATTGGCGCGCCGGAGCTCTATGGCTACCGGAACAAGATGGAGTTCACCGTGGCGAGGGTGGAGGGGCAGACCGTGGTCGGTCTTCATGAGGCTGACCGCTATGATGTCGTCCTGGACATCGAGCGCTGTCTGCTCCAGTCAGAGCGGATGAACCACCTGCTCAACGAGGCGCGGCACTTCTTCCGCGAGCGCGAACTCTCCGTCTACGACCAGGAGAGCGGTGAGGGTCTGCTCCGCTTCATGATGCTTCGGGAAGGCAAGCGCACGGGCGAGGCGATCGTCAATATCGTCACCGCTCAGCAGGCGCTCAGCGTCTTCTCGGATCTCATCCAGCGGCTCATTGGAGACACTCCCCAAGTGACCGGCGTGGTCGTCAACGTGAACCCCAAAAAGGCGAGTGTGGCGGTTGGGGTTGAAGAGCACCTCATCGGCGGGCGCGACCACATTCGAGAGGAGATCGGGGGGCTGACATTCCAGGTCTCTGCCAATTCGTTTTTTCAGACCAACACGCTTCAAGCCGAGCGGCTCTTTGGCCTCGTGCTGGAGTATGCGGGCCTCAACGGCGGCGAGACGCTGGTGGATCTCTACTGCGGCACCGGGGCGATCAGCCT
>DATEAO010000155.1:0-4150 GCA_035288345.1 Candidatus Methylomirabilota bacterium
TCGGACATCTCTTGACCACCATGGTCAATCTCCATGGGGTGAAGAGTATCTCGCAGCTTCAGGACATGCTCCGTTCCGCGAGCCGCAAGCTCTCGAGGGAAGAATCGCTTCTGGGGCGCGGCTACAACGAAGCACTCATGGAAGAGGGTCGGCAACCCACCCGCCAAGACCTGGACAACGCCGTTTCCGACCGCCGGGTTTACCTGACTCGGACCTGCGGCCATATGGGAGTGGCCAACAGCCGAGCCTTACAGGCGGCGGGAATCGATGCCAGCACGGTCGATCCTCCCGGGGGTGTCATTGTAAGAGACGACAGAGGGGAGCCCACTGGCCTCCTTCAAGAGAACGCCGTCGACCTCATGAACCGATCGATCCCCGAGCCCACGCGGGGTGAGTACCGCGTCATGATCGAAGCCGCCAGCCGGCATCAGCACCGGTTGGGCATTACCAGTGCCACCGATCCCGGGGTTCGGCCTACCGTCCTCGATGCTTACCGTTCGCTGGCGGAGGAGGGAGCTCTTCGCTCGCGGTTCGACGTCATGTTGTTGCATGAGCAGGGGCGAGGCCTCGACGCTCCGCCTCAGCGCTACCAATCCGACTTCTTGCGCTTCGATTCCATCAAGTTCTTCGCGGATGGCGGGCTCTCCGGGGCCACCGCCGCGCTCCGCCAGGCGTACCGTCACGCCCCGACGCGAGGCGTGATGCGTCTTCAAGAGAACGAGCTCCTAGAGCTGGCCGGCCGGGCCGAGCGTTCCGGGTTCCACGTCGCGACCCATGTCATCGGAGACGCTGCCATCGATGCGGTCCTCTCCGTCTACCAGAAGCTCGACGAGCAGAGGCCGCGGAGACGGCGCCGGCTCGAGCACTTTGCTCTGCCGGATGCACTTCAGGTGGAGAGGGCATCGCGGCTTCGTGCCAGCGTCGTTGCCCAGCCGGCGTTTCTTCACAGCCTAGGGGAAAATTTCCGCCGTTACCTCACGGAGGCCTATCTGGCGCGCTGCTATCCACTCCGGAGTCTGCTAAAGAACGGACTGGAGTTGGCGTTGAGCTCCGATGGACCGGTCGTGGAAGATGACAACCCCCTCTTGGGGATTCAGGCCGCCGTCCTTCGGCGCGATTCCAAGGGTGCGACCATAGCGCCCGAACAAGCCATCACCGCAGCCCAGGCTCTCTACGCCTACACCATGGGCGGTGCGGTGGCGTGTGGAGATGCTACCAACCGCGGCAGCCTGTCGCGGGGTAAGTGGGCGGATCTGGTGGTGCTGGATCGAAATCCCCTTGAATCCGATCCAAATGCCTTGTCCGAGATCGGAGTGGAACGAACCTACCTGGGAGGCCAGCTTGTCTACCAGCGATGACGGCCCTGAGTTGGGGTCGCTCCGTCAGGCGGTGGCAGCCCGGAGGCACTATTTGTTGGGCATCACGGCGAAGCTCTTTGACTTGAGGAGTCGGTCGTCCGCCGTCACCAGAGTCAGATCGAAAACAACCGCGGTGGCTGCGAGGAAACGGTCCGCAGGATCTTGATGCGCCAAATCAATCCTTTCACTCTCGAGCGCCACTTCGTGGTTAACGGGCGCTTCGATAGGCCGCAGTTCCTCGAGCCGCTTGCGGACCCACACCACTGGATCAGGCTCCAAGACCGCGCGGCCCTTCCTGGCAAGCAACAAGCATTCCCAGGTGCTAATTGGCGAAAGCCACAGCTCGCTTGACGATGCCTCGAGCGCCTCGGCTACGGTTTCAGTGAGTCGCTCAGGCTCCAAGAAGGCCCAGAGAAAGATGTGCGTATCGAGGAGTAGCTTCATTCATCCGTGCGGAGAGCTTCCCAATCGTCTTCCGCGATGGGCGAGACGATGTCCCCCACGATCTGCCCGGTGCCTCGGGCGGATCCGAGCCAGCGCCGCTCGGTCCGTGGAACCGTCGGCGGAACGACCTGAGCCACCGGCTCCCCTCTCTTTGTGATGAGAATAGGCCGCCCAGTTCGTCGTACCTTTTTAAGAAGCTCAAGGCAAGTTGCCTTGAATCTTGAGATACTTACGGTCTCCATAGTAGTCAATTTACCATAGACATGATCCATGGTCAATAGAAGGCCCCTTCTTGTTCTCCTCCGGGTGACCCAGTTTCGAAACCAAGCCTCTCCATCGATCAAGCCTTCGTTGTGAGGAACCTGTTTTTCGCGGTGGTGGAGGGGGGTGGGTTTGCGCGCCACTTTATATGGCGCGATACTGAATACGCGCCATATAAGCTGCTTTTAGTGGCGCAATAATGGAATATCGCGGCATAACCCGGACAAGATGCCAAAACAAGTTCCACAAGCCGAACTCGACGCCGTCCTGCAAGCGGTTGCCCGATTTTCCGAGGGAGCTTCTATTGAGGACATCCGCGGAGCCCTGGACGCTAACTTGCCGCGCCGCACTTTGCAGCGTCGCTTGGCCCTGCTTGTGCGGCAGAAGCGGCTGACTGTCGAAGGTCGGGGTCGGGGTAGTCGCTACAATGCACCTCCAATCGGGAAGGAACTAGAAGGCGGTCGGAATCCTTTCGACGTCGAGACACTCCAGGATTTGCTCCGCCCGGTCGACAACCAGGGAACGATTCACGAAGAGCAAGGGTCGAGCGAGAACAGTCTGCGACTCGGGGAGATTATGGAGGGGCGCCTGCAGCGTGAAGGCGCCCCTTGACTTTTCAACCTGTGAGGGACTGATTCCCCGCAGGACCTCGACGGAGTCCGTTAGGGTTCTCGCGGCTTGGCTGTCCTCGACGAGGACGAGTCGCCACGGGAGTAACCACCCGAGCCGGCGCCACCCCCGGAAGAGTCTGACGATCCGTCCGAAGAGCCGGACGACGAGGAGTCCGTTCTCGACCCGCGGCGCTTGCCCGAGACCCCGTCGGCAGAATTCGCCGTTCTGCTCGGGCCGACGCGCGTATAGCCACGTCCCTTCACGAGTCTCCCGCCGGAAACACCCTCGTCAGGAACCACCGGTCGATACACGAAGAAGCTCCGGTAAGGCGTATACCAATAGTAGTAGCCGAAAGGAGCAAAGTAGAAGGTGGTCCAGTACTCGTAGCCGTATCCCCCGCCTGATGCGTCAGCTCCGTACCCACTGCCGGACGTCTCACGGGATACCTCGAATCGCTCGGGGTAGGCGAGCGCCAACATCAAATCGATCGTGTTGGGAGACACACTGGCGTCGGCGAGCCGGATGAGCGTCTTGCTATTCAATTCCAGTCCGGTCCCGTTCTCCATCAGAGCCGCTTCCAAGGCTTCGGATTCGATGATCTCACTGGCTTCGATGAAATCATCAATGTCCAGAGGCTGCGATATCGCCGCCTGCGCGGTCGAAACGGCGGTCGCCTCATGGTTGGAAGGGCTCTCGAATCCTAGCTTGGCGGCTGCTTTGAGAGAGGCAGGTCGGTAGCGTCGAATGACGACCTCCCGTTCTGCTCCGCTGGCGAGCGCCTGGATGTCGACCCACGTCCCCCATGCTCTCATGAAGCTCACTCCGGAGAAGCTCCGGTGACTCTGGTTCTCGCAGGTCATCTCAGAGCGGAAAAAGAGACGGGCCCCGTCACGTGACCATTGGGTAAGCTGGTGACCACGGCATCCCGATAACTCGACCGGCCGATGCACGCCGTCGGCGAAGAGCGTCTCTTGGAGTAAGAGCTCGCCCTCCGCGTGCGTCTTTATCTCCGCGGCACCTTCCGACGCGGGCACCACACAAACGAGCCGCTCCTCGGGTACGCGGGGTTCGCTTTCGCCGGGACGATCCAAGAGCGACGAGGGTTGGATGACGTCGGCGACGAGTTGCCAGCAGCCGAGCCACGGCAACCATCGCGAGTCGTTTACCGATTGCGCCGATAGCGGCGATAGCATAGGGGGACAGGCGAGCGCAAGGCACCCGACCGCCGCGAGCGTCAAGCAAGTTCTTGTGTTACGCATTTTTCTCATCCTATTTGATAAGCCAGGATATCCCTCCCGTGATCCCGAGTCCGGTAAGGTCGATAGGATCGAAGTCCACGAAGTCTTGTTTCAGCTCCGAGTCCGCCCAGGCGTAACGCGCTTCCAGCGTCAGGAACAAGTTTGGGTTGAGACTGAGGTCGAGACCACCGAAGACATGAGCGGTCGGGGCCCAACCCGTGGAAGAGAGCGTCGCGG
>DATEAO010000156.1:0-2411 GCA_035288345.1 Candidatus Methylomirabilota bacterium
CCCCGCCGCTCCGAAGCTCATCGACCTTCACCCTCAGATCGTCGAGCAGCTCGGGCACGCGCGCCCTGCACTCTTCATAGGTCCTTGCCTTCGAGAGCGCCGCGAGCATCGCTTTCTGCGCGCTCCTCACGAATCCCGGCGTGTCCGACCGCCTGACCTCCAGGCCCCGCACCTTGATCGTGCCGTTCAAGAAGCGGCCGAAGTAGCGGTTCGGAACCGGCGCCTTCGGGGAGACCTTCGAGGGCAGGAACGCGATCCAATTGTACATCCCTTCGACGAGGATGGAAAGCCCGGTCTGCCGCGAGATGTCGGCAGCAAGCCGCTCGTAGTCCTGGAGCGTCGCACCCTCTTTCTCCAACCACATCGAATCGACGATCGCGTGGATGAGCGAGTAGCCTTTCGCCTCGGCGATCTCCTTCGCCACCAACAGCTTCTCGCGCGCATAGGCGGTGACCGCCTCATGTCCCTCAAGCCGCCCGAAGCGCGCGTTCCGGTATCCCTGGTAGCCGAATGAGACAAGGCCGAGCCACTTCAGCGCGGACTGTCGCTTGTCGTACAGCTCGCGCTCCTCCGCCGTGACGGCCTGCTTCATCAGCGTCTTGTAGATGCTCCGCCGCTGCAGCACCGGCTCCAACGTCCGGGCCACCAGGCCCCGTCGCTTCGTGCAGAGGTTGTGGCCGATCTCCGGCACCCTGTTCTCGGGACAGCAGGCGCACCGGACGGTCTCCTGCGAGATGTTGTACTTCGCCATGATGCTGGGAAACATCGAGCTGAAATCCAGCTCGCAGACCTGCTCGCGGAACCCGATGCGCGGCTGGAAGACCAGGCCGCCCTTGTCGATGAGCAACATCTGGTTCCCGGTCTTGAACTCCTCCGGCAGTCGCTTGCGCCAGGGGATCAGGTAGCCCTCGCTGAAGGCCAAGTCGAGCTGCATCGACGAGACGCCCGTGCCGGGCGAGGTTCGCGCGCAGCGCTGCACCGGCAGCTTCGTGACCCGGGCGAGCTCGATCAGCCCGTCCAGACCGGTCTCGTCAACGGTGAACGAGTTCGCGACATCCAGATGCCAGCGGCCATGCAACATCTGGGCGCCCGCCCGATAAACGATCTTGCCGTAGGTGAAAAAGCTCTTAGCCTTCCGGCTTTTGATCCCGGCCGCTTCATCCCTGTTGAGGGCCAGCGTGATCCCGCAGGCGTCCGCCAGCCGCCGCAGTCTGGGGATGATGTACGAATCGCCGTACCGCGAGACGATGACATCGGGGTCATGCGTGATCAGCAGGGTGTTCAGGCTCTTCAGGAGATCTTCCCCCTCTTCCTCAAACACGAACTCGCGCTCATCGATAGACGCAATCAGCCGGGTGGTCCTGCCGTGGTTCGGATTCGCATCCTGCTCCATCCGCAGTTGCAGAAAGCTGAGCGGCGGAACGAGATAGTTGATCGCTAACGGAGAATCGAGGAGCTGGATCTCCGTGAGCCGCAGCGTCTCATCGTAGGTCAGCTCGCACTGGGCCAGGGGGAACAACCCCCTCTCGTAGAAATAGACTTGCGGCAGCAGGATGTCACAGTTGTAGAAGGTCAGCTCCGGATTGAAGCGGTGGGCGGCCTGGACGAGAGCGGAGAACCTGTCGAGCCTCGGCGTGCTGACCTTCAGGACGGGGATGAAGCGGTTCGACAACAGCTCCCTGCGCTCCGTCTGCTCCGTCGTGACCGACAGGCGTTGCCTGGACAGGTAGGATGCGCACTGCTTGAGCGCCGTCTCGCGGCCAGAGAGATAGAACGATGCCCAGTACGGATCAACCAGGCGGAGGCAGCCCTGCTCGGTCTTGAGCCAGAGCACCATCCCATCCCGGGACGGATAGACGTCAAACAGCCAGCCCTTCTGCGCGCGCAATTTTCTCCTCCAGGAGGAACGACATCCCTCGCTTGTCATTGCGAGGCCGACGGAGTCGGCCGAAGCAATCTGAGAGGGTGGTTATACTTTTGACTAATACCCTGGCCAAAAAAATAACGCGAAAATCGCCGACCTCCATCATGCGAGATCACATCCCAGATCTCGCTTCTACCTGTGTCGCCTGCCACGCTGACATCTCCCCCTTCCTCCATAATGGGGTAATCCCACACCCAATCGACCTGCACCTCCACCTCCCTCAGGTGCGGTCCCCCAATGGATCGGGCGTTCAGCCGCCGCTGAGCGAGCGATGGCACACTACAGTGGTGCCAGTCTCGAAGCGCAGCCGACTGCACTGCCGGGTCAGCCCACTGCGTGTGAACTCATGAGTACTCACAATCCGCGATACACTTCTCGTCGGTGGCGAACATGCTGAATCACGATCAACTTTGCAGTTGTGTCAACCTTGTAAACAATGCGGTAGTCGCCAACACGAATGCGATATATTAAGGGGAGCAAAAATGTT
>DATEAO010000157.1:0-12082 GCA_035288345.1 Candidatus Methylomirabilota bacterium
AAAAACCCGACCAGCGTCCCCCTGGCCAGCGCCCACCTGCTCTCCAGCCAGTCTTTTGCCGTCGGCAGCAGTCCCCTGAACTTGGTCTTGACGATCTCCCTCCGAAGCTCCTGCTCGATGTTCAGCAGGACCTCCGACACCCCGAACAATCCCATGACGATCGGCACCAGCCCCACCCCGTCCACCAATTCCAGACGGCCGAACGTCAGACGGGCACGGGCGTTGATCGAGTCGAGGCCGACGAGCCCGAGCACGATTCCAAACGCGGCCATGAGGAGCGCCTTGGGCATTGAGCCGTGGGCCAGGTAGATCAGGATGGTGAGCCCGAGGACCATCAAGCTGAAATACTCGGCCGGGCCGAACTGGAGCGCGAACGCCGAGAGCGGCGGCGCCAGCAGCATCAGCCCGACAATCGACAATGTCCCCGCGATGAACGATACGAACGCTGCCATCCCGAGCGCCGGCCCGGCGCGGCCCTGACAGGCCATCTGGTAGCCATCGAGGCACGTGACCACCGTCGCGGCTTCTCCGGGAATGTTCACCAGGATCGATGTCGTCGAGCCTCCGTACATCGCGCCGTAGTAGATCCCGGCCAGCATGATGATGGCGGCCTCGGGCGTGATGTTGAACGTCGCGGGAAGGAGCAGCGACATGGCGCCCACCGGCCCGATGCCGGGCAACACGCCCACCAGGGTCCCGATGAGGACACCGATAAAACAGTAGAGAAGATTGACCGGCTGAAGCGCGACGGAGAACCCGACCGCGAGCTGGTTGAGGAGATCCATGCGTCACCCGATTCCCAGGACACCTGTGGGAAGAGGGCTCCTGAGCCAGAGATGAAAGACGGTATAAGTGACGAGGGCGCTCAGAACCGCTCCGATCACGGCCACGGACCACCGCTGGGGCTCGACCGCTTTGAAGAGGAAGATGAGCAGCAACACCGTGCTCAGGATGAACCCGAGCCAGGTGAAGAGAGCGGCGTAGAAGAAGAGGGCGACGACGACGGGGATGTTTTTCTTCCATCGGACGCCCAACGAGAACGGCTTGATGGCGTGAGCGCCCGTCTCTCGTCTGAGCGCGCGGATGAAGATACTGAGGGAGAGCCCCACCATGATCACGCCGACCCAGAAGAGCAGAAACCCGGAGCCGGGATCGCGCAGCCTCCCCAGCTCCAGGTCGTATCCCGCATATGAGACACCGACGCCCACCGCCATCCAGAAGAGTGAGCTGGCGATGTCGGCGGTTCTCACGCTAAACTGCTTCTTCGCCAAACGTCGGCACGTTTCTGTCGGCCTTTGGTTTTGACACTCACTTGTGCCGGGGCGAGAAGCAAGCAGCCCAAGGCCCGAGGGAGGAGCCAACCGGAGCGTACGCGGTTGTACGTGAGGATTGGCGACGACCGAGAACGCCGGGATGCGAAGCTTATCGCCACGGCGCGAGACGCTATTTCTGCTTGAGGCCGAGCTGCTCGATAATCACCCTCATCTCTTCATACTGCTCCGCAGCGTACTTCGCGTACTCCTGTGTCCCAAGATAGAACGGCTCCATGTCGTACTTTCCCAGGACGTTCAGGTACGCGGGGTCCTCCATCCCCTTCTTGAACGCGTCGTGCAATACCTTGACCACCTTGGGGTCCATTCCCTTGGGACCGGCGAGGCCGAAGGGAGAGTTGGAGACAATGCCATGGCCCAACTCCTTCAGGGTGGGAACGTTGGGCCATCGCTTCGTTCGCTCGTTTCCCCACGTGACCAGGAGGCGGAGCTGGCCGGCGTCGACCTGAGGGGCCCAGCTCGTGGAATCCGCGTCAGCCATGACATGCCCACCGAGCACCGCCGTGAGGGCTTCGGCGCCGCCCTTGAACGGAACGTGAATCCACTTGATCCCCTCCTTCAGCGCGATCTGCTCCATCGTGATGTGAAGCGACGTTCCGGCCCCGGGCGTGGCGTAGGTGACCTTGCCCGGGTTGGCCTTCGCGTACGCGACGAACTCCTTCCAGGTCTTCCAGGGCGAATCGGCTTTCACGACCACGCCGAACGTGTACCCACTCAGATGGATAATGTAAGAGAAATCCTTTAAGGGATCGAACGTCACTTTCAACATGTGGGGGAAACGGAAAACGGTGATGGCAATCTGGGCCACGGTATAGCCGTCCGGCTTCCCTGTTGCAGCCATGGTGGCGGGTCCCACCGTGCCGCTCGCCCCCGCCTTGTTCTCGACAACCACCGGCTGCCCCAGATGCTTGCCGGTGGTCTCAGCCAGAACCCGCATGGTCACATCGGTCGATCCTCCGGGAGGCCACGGGACGATGAAAGTCACCGGCTTCGTCGGAAACTCCGCGGCCGCCGCTGGGAGCGCACCGAGAATGCACACGACTCCAACTGCAAACAGCAGAAACCCCTTCAGCGTCTTGAAGCTCATGGCTTTTCCTCCTCGCTCAGTCAAACGGCATCGATCTATTGGGGGTGATGTAATCTTCGCTGTGTAAAACCAGCAGGGGTGTCAAGGGTAGTAGCGACCACAGACCCTTCTCCTTGAGAACGAGGCCTACAACCCGGCGATCACACTAGCACCATGACTGCCCATTTTCAACAGATGATGACTGAGAGGGGAGAGTGCAACCAGTATAGGAGTGGTCGCGTTCGGGTATGATACTGACGTGCGTGTGATTTTGCTGGCTCTCTTGCTGCTGGCCTACGGCGCCAACTTCCTCCGGAGCAGTCTTTCATTTGAGCTTTTAGTCTATGATGATCATCCGGGGCAGTTTGTTCGGCTCTGGCAGGGGATGGAAAGCCTTCGTCAAGGAACATGGACCGCCCAATGGCATCCTGAGTGGTTCGCGGGGTATCCTGAGCTTCAGTTCTATCCTCCCGGCTTCGTCATCATCGGCCTGCTGATTCACGGAATCACTGCCGCGCAGCTCAACCTGGAAACGGTCTACCAGCTCTTGCTTTGCGTGATCTACCTGCTTCCCGGCATCACCACATTTTTTCTGGTGAGCGCTCTCACACGTTCCCCGTGGGTCGCGCTTCCGCCTGCGTTCGTGGCGCTCACCCTCAGCGCAGGATTGCCGAGTGGCGTGGAAGAGGGGTTGCGTTGGGGGATGATCGGGGCGCGTTTGGGGCTCGGCCTTCTCCCGCTCCTAATTCTGTCGTTGCTGCCGTGGGTGCGAGCCGGTCGCTGGCCAATCTGGTCTCCTCTGCTTCTTGCCGCCATTCTTCTCGCTCACCCCTATCAATTCGTCACGGCGTTCCTTCTCGTGCTGCTTGCCGGCGTGGTGCTTGCTTGGTCAAGCGCGGAATGGAGGCGAGCGGCGGCGCAAACCGTTGCGGTGATCGGACTCGGGGTCGGCTTGACGGCGTTCTGGCTGTTCCCCTTGCTCTTCCGCGCCTCTGACACACTCCCCATGGCCTGGAGCCACGGTGAATGGCTGAACGCTTTCTCAAGACCGATTCTCATTCCCGTCCTCATCTTCTACGCGCTCGGAGTGATGGCCACGTTCGCTCAGCGAGACGAGCTCCAGCGGCTCCGTCTTGTCATTGTCGCTCTTCCCGTTGCGCTCCTCATCGTTGCGGGGGCGGATCAGTGGATTATCATCGAACGGCTTGGCGTTCTCACCCTGGACACCGACCGGCTGAGAGATGGAGTGGTATACGGGAGCCTATGGGCAGGAGGACTCGGATGGGCTTGGATGGTTTCGCGGATCTTCAGAAATCGGGCGCCGCTTGCCTCACTCGCGGCAGTGGCGCTGCTTGCGGTCACGCCTCAGAACCATCGTGACCCTGACCTCACGCTCTGGCCGTCGCGCCAGCCCTGGCCTACACTCCGTCAGGTAGAGACCAGATTCCAGATCCCGGTGCTGAGGGAAGCGCTGCAATCGGCTCCGCCTGGGAGAATTCTCTTCTCGGCCTCTGGGATCCGGTTGGAAGAAGGCGACGAGTGGTATCTCCCGCACAGCCACCTCTTCGCGATGATTCCAATACAAACAGGCAGGGAGATCATCAACGGAACGTTCACACATCCTTCCCCAATCGCAGGTCTGGTCTACACAGGAAGCGCTCGGCCTAAAGGAATTCTTCAGCTCGTCGAAGAGCTGGATGGCCGACAGCTTTTCGGGCAAACGTCTGCCCAGCTTGACCCTGGCCGGCTCAAGCATATCCTCACCCAACTCAAAGTCTCGACACTGGTAGTCCCGAACAGCGACTCACAGCTCATCGCTCGATTAGAAGAGAGCAATCTCTTCAAGCAGGCGGTTGTGGCAGGAGCATTCCGCCTCTTTTATCTCAGCGAGCCAGTAAATACTCCGATTTGGCGTGATCGTCGCACGCTTCAGTTTCGCGTGCCAGCTTCAACGGGCGAGTGGGCAGGGACCGGGCTTTTTGCTTATCCGCTCTGGAGCGCAACAGACCAGAACGGTGTGCTGGCTGTACGGGAAAGTCCGGAGCGGCTGCTCGAAGTCTTTGTCCCGCCAGGGAAGAACGTGATCGTGACTCTTCGTTATCGGGAAGGCGCGGTAGAGTGGGCAGGCTTGGGACTCACGATCCTGAGCCTGACGGTCTGGCTCACCGTCACCCTTCACCAACGCAGACGCGCTTGCTAGGTTCAGGGACCGGTGCGGAGCTCCGCGGGCGGGCGCTCTCCAGGTGGAATCATAAGTGGGAACTGACTCCTTTCTGAAAAGATGGTCAGCCAGGGGACTGAGGATTGCGTGTTCGAGATCCTGCGCTCCCAGTGGCCGGGAACGACCGCGTGCGCGCCGAGCCCGGGAACCCAAACCCGTCGCTCGTTCACATAGCGGTATCGCGGTTGTTCCGGCGGGGGAACGGCCGGCAGCGGCCTCATCGCCATTTTCTCCACTTGCTTGAGCGCGGCCGACATTGCGTCTCCAGCATGCAGGGCAATCGGCCAAAGCAGCAGAGTGAGCACAAAGAAAAGCCCGCGTTTCACACTCTCATTATGCCAATGCTTCACCAGGGAGGAAAGGTCTCCTCGAAGTGGGGTGTGCCGGTATCGTCATAGATCCTGACCGTGAGTCCGGATTTGTCCACGGTGACCTGTCCAAAGTTGTAGAAATCGCCCTTCTCGAAGATCGAGACCGGCTTGAACGTCGTCCAGAGCACGCGCGGGCGTCCCATCGAAGCGGAGAGCGGCCCGGCTGTGAACTCATACATCGAAAAGTCGGGCCACGGCGCATAGCGGATGACCTGCGCATGGTGAATGTCCGCTGACAACCAGACAAGGTTTTTCACCCCTCCCTGTTTGAACTTCTCCAGGATCGACCGCAACTCGCTCTCATAGCCCGGCCCTTTAAGGCCCCAGGCCCATCCTTCTCCGGTGGGATAGGACAGTGTCACGCTGGAGACCACGATCTTCCAGACCGAGTCCGAATTCACCACCCTGTCGACGAGCCAATCCTTCTGAGCGTTCCCGAGCATGGTCTTTGATGGCCCGTCCGGCTCGATGTGCGGGCTCCGGTACTGGCGGGTGTCGAGAATGAAGCACTCGGCCAGCCTTCCCCAGCGGAAGCTGCGATACAGGCGCGTGGCGTCATCGGGAGGCGGCGTGATTGGCCAGTAATCCAAAAACGCCTGGCGACCCGCCGGCATCAGCGGCTCGGTCGGCCCGGCGAAATCGTTCTTCACTTCATGATCGTCCCAGATCGCGTAGACGGATGTCTCGCGGAAGAATCGCTGAAGCACCGGATCAGACCGGTTGTATCGGTGCTTGTCCCGAAAGCCTTTCAACGAAGCGGCGTAGAAGTTTGCGCCGGGAACATTCGGCGGCGAGGGGCAGCGACTGTCAGCGTAGATCGTGTCGCCGACAAGAAGGAAAAAGTCCGGAGCCAAGCGGGCCATCGGATCAAAGATCGGGTAGCCACGCTGGGCGGCGCGACAACGCCCGGCGCCTCCCAGGTCGCCGCTCCAGAGAAAGCTGAGGCGGCGTGGGTCTTCGCGAGCCGGCGCAGTGACGAACTGGCCGTTGACCACGTTCCCTTGATGGCTCACCTTGTAATGGTAGCGCGTGGCGGGTGAGAGAGAACCAAGCTGAACTCTGCCGGTAAAATCTCGCGCCGCGTCCGCCGGCGTGGTCTGCGCCTCGCGGCGGTCGGAAAGATCAGGGTTTATCGAGTACTCGATCACGAATTGGCCAGGCCCACTCCCCCGCACCCAGACCACCGCCGAGCTGTCAGTCACCTCACCTACAGTAATGAGAAGAGGCGGGTCGGCGATCGCGCCGGCGCGAACGACGCCCGAAACAAGGGCAAGAACGAAAAACGAGAACAGGAATCCCGAACAGGCGTGATGCGTTCGGCGCTCTCGGCTCCTCCATCTAGCAAGCTGCGGAAAAACACCTGCTGGCCGCAGGCTGCTCAAAAAGGTCCAGATGCAAGGCGGCGAGGAAGCGAGGAGTGAGGCGTACTTCGATGTACGTTGCAACGACGAGCGACGAACCCAACGCCGCAGATGGGCCTTTTTCAGCAGCCTGCTAACCCTCAAGGATGAAGGTGACCTCAACTGTGGACCGGTATTCTGTGATCTTCCCTTTCTCGACGTGGGCCTTCTGTTCGATCAAGTGGATTCCCGTGATGTTTCTCACCGTCTTATTGGCCCGCTTCACCGCCTCATTCACCGCATCATGCCAACTTTTTCTGGAAGAGCCGATGATTTTGGTGACCCGCGCTATTGCCATCGCCGTCCCTCCTGTCGGTTAAATGTTCACGCCTCGCGTGCTGCCGTTGTTGCGCGGAGCTGACTGCCGGTCCGACGAATGGACCTACGTACAGCGTGCACCGTCCGCACGGTACCACGTGTTGGCGTTGCCGACAAGCTGTTTAAACGGCGGGTACTGGGTCAAGTTGCTTCGCCATACTTCGTTCTCGGTCGTCGCCAGCCCTCAACGTACCACCACGTACGCCTCGGGCTGGCTCCTCCCTCGGGCCTCGTCTGGCTCGCAACTTGACCCAGTACCGGCGCCTAAACTGACCCACTGCCAAACGGCGCCACACTTGACGTTTCACAACGTCGTTGACAGAACAAAAGAGGGTCAGTAGGATAGCCCGTCGGTAAGCCAGAAAACCCAGAAGCTGAGGAGACCCTCAGGTCATGAACGCCATCCTCGAAGAGATTCGCAAAGCATATGAACCGGTCGGTATTACGGTGGAAGAGCCGGTGGCGTACGGCACTTACTACCGGCTAAGCTGCGCAGGGTGCGGAAAGACGCTGGGGAACGTGGGAGATAAGCTGCTGCCCGGGATGATCAAGTCTCTCGTTGATCAACAGCTTGATCTCTACGCGACGGGTGCGATGGGATGTTCCTGCGGCTTTCAGGCCGAGCGCGCCAAAGCCCTTATCAGCTGATCGCTACCCTTCGAAGACGCTGGTGACCGCCTGATGGCCGCCGTCTACCTCGTAAGGCTGCTCGCGGTAGAGGCCGAATGCGTTGATGACAGGAAAGTCGTTGACCGAGAAGAGAACGGCCTCTCGCCCGTTGAGGTTGATGTGCTCATGCCAGGCCCACGGCGGGAGCGCGAAGAAGTCGCCCTTGGACCAGTCGAAGCGCTGGCCATTCATAATGGTTGAGCCGCTCCCCTCGAACGCGTGATAGACCACGCTCCCGGTGTGGCGGTGCGCGCGCGTGTGGACGCTTGGGCGCAGGAGCTGAATCGCGCACCCGAGTGTTGGGAGCACCGGCCCACCGGTGTGCGGGTTGATGTACTCGAGGACGACATCGTCAAAAGGATTGGCCTCGATCTGGGCCAGATTTTTCAACGCCTCGTAGGTCCGCTCCCATTTGTAGTTCAAGAGCGGCGAGGCCCCTTGCTTGAGCGGCTCCCACGCGGGCTTGAGCTGACCGATCCCGTAGCGCCGCTCCGACTCGTTGGCGGGTCGAGACAGCGCTTGACGAAGCTCCTCATATGGATCAAAAAACACCGCGTCAAGTCCGTGGACGAAGGGGAGGTCGAGTCCGTCCATCCAAAGCATCGGCTCATCAGTGTCATTACCGTGATCGTGCCACATCCACGCCGGCGTCAGCACGAGGTCTCCCCGCGCCATCACGCACTTCTCGCCGTCAACGGTGGTATAGGCGCCGTGCCCCTGTACGATAAAGCGAATGGCTGAGGGGGAATGCCGGTGCGCTGGCGCGGACTCGTGCGGGAGCAGGATCTGGAGCGCGCCCCACAAGGTGTGCGTGGCGCTGAACTTCTCAGGGATGGACGGGTTCACAAAGGACAGGACCCGGCGCTCCCCTCCCCGCTCGATCGGCACAAGCTCGCCTGCGCGGAGCGCAAGCGGATAGAAATCCTTCCATCGCCAGAGATACGGGACCAGCTTGGACTTGGGCTGCCTCGGGAGAAGCTCGCTGGTGATGTTCCAGAGCGGGACGAGGTGCCTGCGCTCCAGGTCCGCGTAGAATTCTTTGAGCTCCGCGGTCTCGATCGGCTTTTTCACAAGACCCTCCCCCCTCGACATCTCTCGATGTATAATATCCCCCACCCGCGAGACCGGTCAATGCCAGCGCCCTTTTTACTTACGAGGAGAGTGAATGCGTCTCTGAGGCGTGCTTCAGCTCGGAGCGGTCAGGGACGGCAGGTCCACGATGTGAATCAGATTGTCGGAGCCAGCCGGATGTGCCAAGAGAGCCACTCAACCGTTTACTCACCACTGGAGGGGGAGCGACATGTTCAAGCCACTTGAAGGGATGGGCGGGCACGCGCTGTTGGTCCTTCGGATTGTGTTCGGTCTGTTTTTCATGTATCACGGCGCGCAAAAACTCTTCGGAGCCTTTGAGGGGTCTGGAATGGCCGGGACGATCGGGTTTTTCGGGAAGGTCGGCATTACACCGGCTGTCTTCTGGGCATGGGTGGTGGCGCTCCTTGAGTTCTTCGGGGGGGCGGCGCTTGTGCTGGGTCTTCTGACACGGATCGTCGCGGGGCTGTTCGTCATTGAAATGCTCGTCGCAGCGTTTAAGGTGAACTTGCCCAACTTTAACTGGGTGAAAGGCGGCGCAGAGGTCCCCTTGGCGTTTGCAGCGGTGTGTCTTGCGCTCTTTCTGGCAGGCCCTGGCTCCGCATCCGTCGACAAAGCGGCAGGGCTTGAAAAATCCTAGCGCTCAACCTCGACGTCTGGCAGTAGATTGTTGTTCGCCTAACGTCTGCGCGTTTCGATCAGATCGGGGGTCGGGGGTCAGGGGCCTGGGGATCGCAAGATCGGCCTTGGCGGACCCCGGACTCCTGGCCCCTAGCCCCTGTCCCCGGAACACCGAGGCGACACATATCGGCGGGGCACTTCATCTAGCCGTTCTCTGCACGCGCTGAGGCGGATGCTATAATACCCCCCACTCGCGAGACCGGGCAACGCGGGTGATGAAGCGACCGCAATGAAGATCGCTGAGATCTACAGGAACGGGAAGTTCGGGCTCTCCTTTGAGATCTTCCCTCCAAAGACAGAGAGCGGGGACGCCCAGCTCTTCGCTGCAATCGAGGAGCTCATGGCCTTCACGCCTTCGATGATCACCTGCACCTATGGCGCCGGCGGCTCAACGCGGGAGAAGACGCTCGAGCTGACCGCGAGGATTCGCAAGACGTTTGGCGTCACCACCACCGCGCATTTCACTTGCGTCGGCTCGCCCGTGGTCCAGATTCGGGAGTGGCTCCAGAAGGCCACTGACCTGGGTGTTGAAAACATCATCGCCCTGCGCGGTGATCCGCCCAAAAGTGAGATCGCATTCACGCAGCCCGAAGGAGGGCTCGCTCACGGCAACGAGCTGGTCGCGCTGGTCCGCCGGGAGTTTCCTCATTTTGGGATCGGCGTTGCGGGGTACCCCGAGACCCACCAGGAGGCCGAGAGCCCTGAGGCTGATCTCGCCAACCTCAGGCGAAAGGTCGAGGCAGGCGCTGATGTGGTGATCACACAGCTCTTTTATGACAACCGCGACTTTTTCGACTTCCGCCGTCGCTACGAGGCAGCGGCAATTCGAGCGCCACTGGTTCCGGGCATCCTGCCGGTGATCAATCTCGCTCAGATCCAGAAGATCGCGTCACTCTGCGGGGCACAGCTCCCGCCTGCGTTTTTGGCCGATTTGGAGCGCCACCGCGACGATTCCGACGGTCAGATCGACGTCGGGGTCAGCTACGCCACCCGGCAGTGCCGAGAGCTGATTGAGGCGGGGGCGCCTGGCATCCACTTCTACGTGCTCAACAAAGCCCTGGCACCCGGTCGCATCCTGCGCGCTTTAAACCTCCCCCGATAGCTCGGAGGTCCCGGCTTGGGTCGTGGGCCGTTTTCAACAGCCTGCTAAAAACCGGCGGGCGCGCGGTCAAACCACGGCTGGGCTCGCTCCAGTTGACCGGCCAGACGGAACAGAGTGGCCTCGTCACCAAAGCGCCCCGCAAAGTGCATCCCGATGGGCAGACCGGCGTCGTTCCAATGGAGCGGCACAGACATCGCGGGCTGACCGGTCACGTTGAATAGCGGCGTGTACGGGATAAAGTCGAAGGTCTTAGCGGCGAGTGGCTTGATTAAGCCCAACGCGCTCAACACCCACCCAGCGTTCAGCCACGCAATCGTGTTGAGCAAAGCCCGTTCACTCCTCGATGGCTGGAGCGCGCCAATCGGAACAGGCGGCTGTGACAGGGTCGGTGTGAGCAGGAGATCATACTGCTCGAAAAAGCGGCCCACCTCGCGCGCGCTGGTTTGCAGAAAGCGCGCCGCGTTGGCGTAATCAGAGGCGCTCATGGCCTTGCCCAGCAGGCCGAGGGCATACGTCGCGGCTTCAAAGCCTGCAAGCGATGGTTTGCGTTTCGCCAGCCGCGCCGCCCATTCGACATCCGCGCGCGTCTCGCCGGCGAGAATCGTCAAGAAGGCCACAGCGCACGCTTCGCCGTCTATTTTGGGGGCCGCCTCGATCACCTCATGGCCCAGTCGCTGCAGCAGGCGCACCGTGGCTTCTAATCCCTTGACGCAATCGTCATGCACGGTGCGGCCTAAAAATGGCTGCGCGGTGAAGGCAACGCGCAACCGGCCCGGCTCTGTGGTGACTTCCCGCAAGAACGGCCGTGCCTGCGGCGGCGCCGAGTAGGGCGCGCCGACATCGGCGCCGGCGATGGCGTCCAGCATCGCCGCGCTGTCACGCACTGAGCGTGTCACGACATGCTCGAGGGCAAAGCCGTGCCACACTTCGCCCAGATCAGGCCCGGTCGGCGTGCGCCCGCGCGTGACTTTCAGGCCGAACACACCGCAACACGAGGCGGGGATACGAATCGAGCCGCCGCCGTCGCCGCCGCCGGCCATCGGCACCATGCGGGCACCGACCGCGGCCGCCGACCCGCCGCTCGATCCGCCCGGCGTGCGGCCCACATCCCACGGGTTGCGAGTGGCGCCAAAGAGCTCAGGTTCGGTGAACGGAAGGATGCCTAATTCCGGCGTGTTGGTCTTCCCGAGGATGACGACGCCCGCGGCTTTATAGCGGCGGACGATCTCGCTGTCGTGAGGGGCGGGAATGCGTTGCAGCAAGCGGTTGCCGGCGCTGGTAGGCGCGCCCTCATACATTGCAAGCAAGTCCTTCAACAAGAAGGGCACGCCCTTGAACGGGCCATCCGGCAGATCACCGACCGCAGAGGCGCGCGCCTGATCATACATCGTGTAGACCACAGCGTTGATCGTGGGGTTATGCGCTTCGATGCGGCTGATCGCCTCTTCGACCAGCTCCGCGGGCGTGACCTGCTTGGCGCGCACCAATTCGGCCAGGCCCACTCCATCGTACTTATGGTATTCAGGGAAGGCTGTCATAGGCTCCCAGCGCCGTGCCGATAAGCGTCGCATCTCATCGTTCAGTGTTCCGGGGACAGGGGCTAGGGGTCAGGGGTCGGCAAAGCCTGATCTAGCAAGCCCCGGACCCCTGACCCCCGGCCCCCGAGTAAGACGCTCGCTTCTCGGCACGGCACGAGTGTGGCGTTGAAACCAAAGTCTGACGGAAACGTGCCGACGTCAACCCGAACCTTGGGCACTCTAACCCCTCCACGGATTGGAATCCAGCTCGCGGAAGTCTTCGCTTGGCTCCAGATCCCGCAGAGCCAGCGCCAGCG
>DATEAO010000158.1:0-8500 GCA_035288345.1 Candidatus Methylomirabilota bacterium
CTCCCTTGACCTGGATCATCTTGAGGAGATCCTTCTCGGTGGTGGGACGGCCGAGCCGTGCCAAGGTCTCGAGGGCCCGGCTGCGAATTTCCGTATCGGTCGGTGGGGACACCGGCCGCTAGTTTAGCGCAGCCGTCAACCCCTAAAAAGAGGAGAGCACTATCATTATATTGACACGGAGCTGGGCCGCCCCTATCATGGGCACTCCACGGCGTCTTCCCGAAGTGCCGAAGTGGCGGAACTGGCAGACGCGCTGCGTTCAGGGCGCAGTCCTCCTTGCGAGGGTCGGGGTTCAAATCCCCGCTTCGGCACCAATTGATGTCTTCCCTCTTGAAATCAACATGATAGCTGGACCGAAGACGGTCGTTTCAAACGATCTTCAAACCAAACATCCCGAGCCCCTGACTCTTGGCAGCCCGTCGGCGGCTGGTGGAATGTCGGTCCAACCTTTCGAGGAAGTCGGGGGCCACCCGACCTCGAGATGGAACATTAGGCTTTCTAAGATTTTGGTTTGCTGAATCCGTTGGAACGCCTGGCCGGAACCTATCGTCGTCTTCGGTTGGTCCGACACCGAGGGGACCTCAATCCGTGATCGTTCTCGTTCAAACGTTCTTCTGGCTCGCTGTTGCAACCATCGTCTACACGTTTCTGGGGTATCCTGTCTTGGTCGCCCTGTTTGCTGGGTATTTCCGTCGCCCGGTCAAACAGGCGCAAATCACGCCGAGGGTGACACTCGTTGTCCCCGCCTACAACGAGGCCTCGGTTATCGGCGAGAAAATAGAAAACAGCTTGGCGTTGGACTATCCCCGGGATTCGATGGATATCGCCGTCGTAACAGATGGCTCCACGGACGAGACACCAGAGATCGTGAGGGGGCTCGCCAATGACTGGGTAAGCCTGTTTCACCAACCCGAGCGGAAAGGCAAAGCTGCTGCTGTCAACCGGGTGACGCCCCAGCTCGACAGCGAGATCATTTTGTTCTCCGACGCCAATACCATGCTACAGCCGGAGACATTACGGCTGATGGTCCGGAACTTTGCCGATCCACAGGTGGGAGCGGTGGCAGGTGAAAAAAAGGTGCGCGGCGAGGGGGAAGGTCTTTATTGGCGGTATGAATCCTTCCTCAAGAAATGCGATAGCGCCCTCAGCTCGGTCATGGGCGCCGCGGGTGAGCTTTTCGCCGTTCGTCGCGACCTCTTCGAACCGCCCGAAGAGGACTCGATCATCGAAGACTTCATCATGTCCATGCGGCTGGTGGAGCGGGGCTGGCGTGTTGTCTACGAGCCTTACGCGGTGGCGGTGGAAGAAGCCCCATCCTCCCTCGCCGCCGAGTGGCAGCGGCGCGTTCGCATCGCAGCGGGAGGGTTTCAGTCGATGCAGCGGATGCCCGGATTACTCAACCCGCTCCGTGGTCGTGTATTCTGGCAGTATCTTTCCCACCGTGTGCTGCGTTGGGCTGCAACCCCGTTCCTGCTGGTCGTTGTCTACTTTCTCAATCTCCTGTTACTCGATATGCCCTTGTATCGCCTCCTTTGGGTCGGCCAGACGAGCTTCTACGCGGTTGCTTTCCTAGGCTATCGCTTGAGCCGTGTCGGGCACAAACCCAGAATACCGTTCACTGTCTTTTACTTCTGCTTTACGAACGCCGCAGCGCTCGCCGGCTTTTGGCGATTCGTAACACGCTCACAACCAGTGACCTGGCAAAAGGTACGTTGAAGGATTAGATTCAGAAGCCATACGCCACACCGACAGATAAGAGGTTCGTCGTAAAGACTCGGCTCGGGCGCGTGGAATCGGCATCTGTGTAGGCATAATAGAGATTTGCTGCCAGGTGCTGGGTAAACTGGTAACTCGCCATTACGGTCCATTGCAGGCGATCGTCCATCCTACCGAAGTTGCTTCTGTCTTCTTCCTGCACCGAGAAGCCACGGTGACGTTGGCGCAGCCTTGTGCTGATGTAGAGCGGTGGTGTGGGAATGAACCTAAGCGTGAGGAAAATATCGCGCTCCGAGAGATCCTCGTTGTTGTCGACAGCGTTCCGGTCTCCCCAGGAAGCGCCCACCTCGGGAGAGAACTTGTAACCAAAGCCTCGATAACGCAAGGCAGGTCCCGCGCTATACATATGGTTGTCGTTGCGAGGCCTCAGATCGAACGATTGATCTCGAAATTGGAAAGCGGCGCTTGCCTCCCAGTCCTGAGTCAAACGATACGAATACGCCCCGACCAAACTGATCGTATCTGCAGTATCGAGCCCATCGCCCACGTCTACCTGGGGCTGATTCAGCTCCAGCTCGGCAGAGACTTCAACCGCGTGCGGACGGCTGTCGTGCATCACCCCCCCCGCGAATCGTGGGGAGGAATTGAATTGTCTGTACGATGTCAGGCTAAGGTATCCGAAGACTTTGGTCGAGAGATTCTCGCCTAGCCCATAGGTCAGGCGAGCCTGCGCTTCCGCTGCTTGCACGTTCTCCTTGTCGGCACCGTCCGGTACCTGGAAGAAATTACCGTACGCAATGGCGTTCAATCGTATCTCGGTCTCGATGCGTTGTTCTTCCTGCGCTCGAGCCGGCCGCGCGAGGAGCAGCGCCACCAGAATCAGTAAGAATCTGCGCTTCGCCCAGACGTCGTAGGTCATCGAAATGCTAGTTCAGGTCAAAAGGTCTGCTACAGACCTTCCTTTGGTTGATATCGAACCCTGACTCGCCCATCTTCAAGGACTAGGCGGTAACGGTCGAGTAGGCGGCGAGCGATTAGCCCCCAGCTGAATTGCGTGCGCGCATTCTCGGCAGCACGCCGCGATAGCCTGTGCGCAAGCTCCGGTTGATGGAGGATACGCAGCACGGCCTCGGCGAGCGCGGCCGCATCCTCAGAACGAACCACCAACCCCGTCTCGTTGTCCGATACGGCCTCGGCCATGGCCCCCACATTCGTCACCACCACGGGCACACCGAGCGACTGAGCGACCTGAAGAGCGGCGCTTTGATATACGAATCGGTATGGAAACACTGCGACGTTTGCAAGCTCCATCCAAGCTGCCACCCAACCTGGTTCGATGTACCTGGGAACTATACGAACGACGGCATCGAGACGAAGCTCATGCACGCGGGCAGAAATAGCGCTCAAATCAAAATCGGGTAGGGCGAACCCCGCGATAACCAGCAGCGCCCGAATATCAGCTCGGCGAACGATGGCGAATGCCTCTAACAACACTTCGATGCCCTTATAGCGGGAAAGAGTCCCGAAAAGCAGAACCACCTGGTTCTCGCTGGACAAGCTCAGCTCTTCGCGCAGACGTGTCGCGTTCGCGGAAGGATTTCTTAGTTCCTCAAAAATCATCTCGTTGCCGAGTGGGATCGCAATAACACGATCGGGCTCGACGTCGAACGTCGACAGGAACTCGCGACGGTTGGCTTCGAAGTGAACCGCGACCAGGTCGCAGCTCTGGTAGATTTTCTCGAAAAGGAGTTGCTCCCATCGCGACAGGCGGAACAGCCCGGCTCCACCGCCACCCAGCGCGAAGGGGCGGACATTGTGGCAGATATCGATCAACTTGAGCCCCAGGAACCGCAACAACAGAACGAAGGGATAATCTGAGGCGAAGCGGAGGTCACCGAGTTGCACCAGGTCGGGACGCTGCCGACGCAGGTAAAGTATCAACCGGATCCACTCCCGGTAGTAAATGAAGGCTCGAGCAAAGCGGCGGAGCTTTTTCCGCAGCGGCCGACGTGGTGAACTTTCGCTCTGCGGTCTTGCATCCCACAGTCGGAGGAGCTTGTTGACGCGAAAGGGGTGCGGGAGGCCGTCGAGCTCATAGTTGCAATCGGTGACGAGCGTCACGTCCGCCCCGGCCTCGCTTAGTCCGCGGCACAATTGGTAGACATAGTGGATCATACCACCTCGACCGGAGAACTCTACGACCACTAGTCTCACAATGACTATCCGATTGGGACGAGGGAACGGATGGGCTGCTCGGAGACGACATCGAGATAAACAGCCATCAACCGTTCCAACCAGACCTCGATGGAGAAATGGTCCTCCGCCCGTCGGCGCGCTCGCTCTCCCATGGCAGTCCGCTCTTCCGGACGTCCCAAGAGATCGATCACTGCCCGTCCGAGTGCATCTGCATCCCCGGCCGGGATCAGTCGGCCCGTCGCCGGGGCGTCGATAATCTCGGGAACGCCCCCCACCCGGGTAGCGACAATCGGGAGTTCGGCGGCCATGGCCTCCATCAATACCGTCGGAAACGCGTCTTCTAGGCTGGGCAACACAAAAAGATCGCTCGCTCGCAAGATGGTCGGGATGTCGCGGCGAAAACCGAGGAAGTGAACCCGGTCGCCCACTCCCGAAGCAAGGGCGACATCCTCGAGGTTCTTACGCATAGGACCGTCTCCAACTACCAGAAATGAAACATCACCGTGATGCGCGAGGATCTGGCGCGTAGCCTCCAAAAGCACCTCGACTCCTTTGCCTTCGCGCAGAACCGAGACCGTCGTGACGAGGGGTGCGTCCTCTCGAATCCCCAGACTCCGACGCAGCGATAGTCCCTGAGGAGCCGTCACGCTTTTTGTCGCCCGACAATTCACCCCGTTGTGAACAACTATCAACTTTTCAGCTTTTATCCGGTTCGTCTCAACGTAGGCGCGGCGGAGGCTGTTCGAGACCGCGAGGACTCTTGCACACCAGACACTGAGAAGCATGCACATCAGACGATGGCGGAGTCCCTCGCGACTCCAAACAGGATCGGTGGAAGGTTTGACATGAAGCGTCGTCAGAAGGGGTACCTTGGTGAAACGGGATACCAACGCCCCCCAGATCGCTGCATAAGTGAGGTGTGCATGAATGAGGTCAAAGCGTTCTCGGCGTACCAAACCCACCAGCCGCCTCAGCGCGCCAATATCTCGAAGATGGCGTGAATTCAGATTCGTGCAAGCGACCTTTCGCGCCCAAAGCTCTTCCTCGATTGGATTGTCGCCAATGCTTGTGAGGCAGCAAACCTGGACACTCAAGCGTCGAGGATCGAGCGCCCCAGTAAACTCAGCCACCAAAGACTCCGCACCTCCCAGGGTGAGCGAGTCGATCAGCCAGAGAACACGGAGCGGTCCGTGCTCAGCAAAGCGCGATGTAGGCGCAGCCATACAGCCCTTTCCTCCGCTCGGTATTCCGGAAGCCGATTCAGCAAATAGATGTGAAACATATCTGATACCAGGCTTCCTTCGAGACCGGCTCTCCGAGCGTAATGCCCAAAGTATCGGCGAACCTCGAGAGACACTATGTTCTCCTCAAGGAAGGTTCGCGTTAACGCTTCCTCCAAATCGACCTTTCCCTGGCGGTTCCAGGGGAAGTTGAGCCCGTACGTCACCGGAAAATGAAAGAGATCGAGAAAGAATGGGGTTTGCGCGGAATAGTGTTCCCAGTCCACGACCCCTGGCAACTCCTGCGCCTGGCGCACTGACATGTCGCAACCCTCGCCATCCAGCAAGATGTTCCTCGCCCAGTAGTCGCCATGGCTCGCCACCATAGGGAATGGAGTTTGATGCCAGGCCTCCCATAGGCGTTCGCACCATCCTCGATCGACATCCACCGATCCACGCGGTGCCAGGCCCACTAGTTCTTCCAAGTTCAGAGATTTCTCCCCACTGGAGCCGGACCGTCGCGTCGCCAGATGAAAGCGTGCCAGCCATTCGGCAGCCATGCGGAAATGGTCCGCGATGCGCCCACGACGCAAGAACGCACGGTGCATCTCGACATAAGCCGAGCGCCCCGAAAGGCATGAAATGAGAAGAGCTTCAAACTCCGTATCGGCGTGAAAGGCGAGTGGCTGGGGGACGCTTCCATCCAGCTCCGCCAGACTGCCGACGCGACGAAGCGCATTCCACTCGTGGCAAAGCGATCCTCCCGGGCCGTCGTGAGAACGGAGCTTGAGAATCGCCGATGGATGCAGGTCTTGCTGGCCGAAAACGAAGACTACGGAGCGATTGCGGTGGCCAGACTCATAGTCGCGGAGCAACATCCATCGGAGTGGCCGACGTTCTTCCAGGCTCGATTCGAGCGTCAGACTCCCTTTCCCGTTCCCCAGGAGCCTAGCTACAAGATCGACATCAAAGTTCGCCCGTATTGTTTCACTCTGCGCGCGGGACACTCGGTGCCCCCCGTTGCCCCGGACGAACGGGGCCTCCCTATCCCCGGCCCACCAGGCAGCCGCCAGCCATTTCTTCCGGGCCCAGCATCCAAAGCGGCCAGCCAATGGCAGCGTGAGCCTCTGCCACGTCGTGTAAGGAACCAGGAGATTATCGAGGAAGTAATTGACGATGTCGCGATCGTGGATGGGTACCAGAAAGCGGGCGAAGGGAACCAGCTCGGGAACCTGTCTTGCTTGCTCGACGCGCTGCGCGGGCGCGTCCCCGGGACGCCAATCGTTCGCATCTTGATCGGAGGGCCCAGGTAGGCGTAGCCTCGTTCGCAAAAAGCCATAGAGTTCGGGCTGCAGTAACCGCACCACGACAAGAACCGTGACACTACCAAGAAGCGTACCGCCCAGAAGAGCGAACGAGGGTTCCATCCTTTGGAGCGCATCTCCCACCGACACCAGAACGATTGTCACCGCCCCCCCGGTAACTAACCCCGGAAAGAGCTTCTGAAAGGCTTCGCGAGCGGGAATCGACAGTAGTCGGCAAACAAGCAGAATATTGAAGATGCTCCCGACCGAGGCCACGCCCGCCAGGGCAGTGGCGACCGCCAAGGCACTCGTTCGAGCGGCGATGACCAGGACCGGGACGAGCAGAATGGCCTTGAATACACCTGTCGCGGCTAGTAGTCCAGGCCGGCCGGTCGCCTTGAGGATGTCACCCGAATGGGTTCCCAAGCCTCGCGCGCCCGCATAAACGGCAAGGGCACGAAGCAAGGGCACAGCCGGCCTCCAGACCTCCCCGAACAGGCTGAGGACGATTGGCTCGGCCAACAGGAACAGCCCTACGGAAGCGGGGACAATCATGAGCGAGACGTAACGCAGCGTCTCCAAGTAGGCATCCCACATTAAGCGCTCGTCTTTCTGGAGCTTGGAAAACGTAGGAAATAGAACTTTGCTGGCGGTCCGCATGAGAAGAGTCACCGTCATCTCTGGGACCTTATAAGCCATCTGATAGAAACCCAGGGTCGCCGCCCCCAACATTCGTGCAACGACCACCAGATCGGCGTGGTGCAGCACTGCCGCGAGTACGTTCACCGCCACGATTCCGCGGCCATACCGCAACATGGGCCCCACAAGATCGATGGGAACGCGAGCGGCGGGTCTCCAGGGTATGAGCGTCCACAAGGACAGCGTCCAAACCGCTATGCCAACGAGTTGCCCGAACACGAGGCTCCAGACACCATAGCCGGAGAAGGCTAGAAGCACGGAAAGGACAGCCTTCGTCGACGCCATGCCGAGCTCGGGTAGGAGGCGAAGCTTGAAACGCATCCATTTCAAACTGAGAGCGTCGTGGGTGTTCCCCAGGGCCTTGAGAGGGAAGCTCCAGGCGAGAGCCCTCAAGATTGGTAGTGCAGCCGGACTGTGGAAGAACCCAGCCACCCAAGGTGCGAGATAGTAGCTCAGGGCAAGCCACGAGAAGCCCATGGCGAGGTTGACGCAAAAAGTGACCTGGGCTGCTTCCTTCTCTCGCGACGGCCAATAGATGAGGGCGATGCCAGTGCCGAGATCTCCGACGGTCTCGACGTAGGTAATGAAAGTAAGAGCAAGAGCGAGCAACCCGAAATCCGCTGGAACGAGGAGTCGGGCGAGGAGGGCGAGGCTGATGAGGGTAACAACACGGCCTCCAATGGTCGCTAGCAAGGTCCAAATCAACCCACGGGCTGCCGTGTTTCCGAGATTGGTTGTTTCGGCTGCCATAGGCTCGGTCAGCTTCCGCGCAGGATCCGGAATAAGGCGCGTTGGCGCCACCGCGCGGCAAGATCTGCGGCCGCTAGGCCAAGCTCGCTATGGGCAAAAACTTGAACTGTCTTGATAAGACGGTAGAACTCTATATCCGCCTCTGTCGGCCGAGCCCGCTCTTCCAGACTGCAGAAACCGTCCAGGAAGGACGCAGTGATTTCTTGGAGCTGCTTGCCGAGGCCAGGATAGGAAAAGAACTGACCCAGGTGTACCAAGAAATAGGCAACATCTTCCAACGGCAGGCCGTCGCGAAAACCCTCGAAGTCGATGACCTCCACCGAATCCGAAGTGACGTAGATATTGCCTGGCCACAGGTCACCGTGATGTCCCACTACCGCGAGAGTCGTTGGGTCCACGTTACGTTGAAGCTGCTCCAATCGTCCCAATGCTTTGTCTGCGAGCCTAATGGACATCCCCCTCTCCCGACACCGAGCAATGTCGTCACGAGCGAAAGCCAGCACGGCTTGCAATACGGGTTCTGCATCCGCGCTCTCGACGGTCTCTCGCTGCATCAGGGCCAGCCAGCGGCCGGCCCGCCACACTGCTGAACCGAGAGACGGTCGAAGCCCTCTA
>DATEAO010000159.1:0-7006 GCA_035288345.1 Candidatus Methylomirabilota bacterium
CAACCGCCCCCGTCCAGCTCGATCGGACAAGCCGATCGAGGGAGGCCGAACCTCCCCCGGGAGGGTAGCGCCAGCGGAGCTGGCGCTCGAACACCGGCGCCAACGGACAGGCGAGCTAAGAATCATGTGGGTGAAATACGCATTGTCCAGAGTCCAAACGTATTCAGGATCCTCTTTGCATGGCCCAGGAGGCGCAGCATTTGTATGATACATGTCACGCAAGCTGAGATTGGCGGTCAGGTCCTCTCCATTGAAACCGGGCGTGTTGCCAAACAGGCCGACGGCGCGGTGCTGGTGCGCTATGGCGGCACCATGGTGCTCGCCACCGCAGTGGCGTCGAAGACTCCATTGGAAGGCGCCGACTTCTTCCCGCTGACCGTGGATTATCGAGAGCGGGCATACGCCGGAGGTCGAATCCCGGGCGGCTTTTTCAAGCGGGAGGGGCGCCCGGTGGAAAAAGAGATCCTCACGTCACGACTCATCGACCGACCGATCCGTCCCCTGTTCCCCAAGGGATTCAACCATGAAGTGCAAGTGATCGTCCTTGCGATCTCGGCTGACCGTGAGAACGATCCGGACATTCTCGCAATGGTCGGCGCCTCTGCCGCGCTCTCCATGTCCGGGATCCCCTTTGAGGGCCCGATCGGCGCGGTTCGGGTCGGGCTGGTTGGCGGAGAGCTTGTCGTCAACCCCACCGAGGAGCAGGAATCACGCTCTGAGCTCGACCTGGTCATCGCCGGGACTGAGGACGCGATCCTTATGGTGGAGTCGGGGGGGAATGAGATTCCTGAAGCGACCATGGTTGAGGCGCTCGCGTTCGGGCAAGACCAGTTGAAGGCATTGGTCAGAATCCAGCGAGAGCTGGTTCAAAAAGCCGGGAAACCGCGCTGGGCGTTTACCCCGAAGATCGAAGATCATGAGTTGCGGGCGCGGGTGTTGGATCTTGCGGCTCAAAAGGTTCGTGAGTCGCTGTCGATCTATGAAAAGCTCGCCCGCCAGCAGGCGATCGACCAGATCTTCGATGAGGCCTTTCAGGCGCTGGGCGCTGATGACACGCGTCGAGCGGAGATCAAGGAGCTGTTCGAAAAGGTCGAGCAACAGGAGGTGCGTCGGATGGTGCTCGACACGGGGGTCCGCGTGGATGGGCGCACTCCCACCCAGACTCGACCGATCAGCTGCGAGGTGGGCTTCCTGCCCCGGACCCATGGCTCCGCGCTCTTCACCCGGGGGGAAACGCAGGCGCTGGTGGCGGTCACGCTCGGAACCCGGATGGACGAGCAGAAGATCGAGGACCTCACGGGTGAGTCATTCAAGCCCTTCATGCTGCACTACAACTTCCCGTCGTTCTCCGTGGGCGAGGTGAGGCGATTCGGGAGCCCGGGGCGCCGGGAGATCGGTCACGGCGCGTTAGCGGAGCGGGCCATCCAGCCGGTGCTCCCCGGGAAGGAGAGCTTCCCGTACACGGTGCGGGTCGTCTCGGACATTCTGGAGTCGAACGGCTCGTCGTCGATGGCGACGGTCTGTGGAGCCAGCCTCTCGCTCATGGACGCGGGCGCGCCATTGAAGGCTCCTGTGGCTGGGATCGCCATGGGGCTGATCAAGGAAGGCGACCAGGTTGCGATCCTCACGGATATTCTGGGAACTGAGGACCATTACGGCGACATGGACTTCAAGGTGGCTGGGACCGAGAAAGGGATCACCGCGCTCCAGATGGACATCAAGATCAAGGGCGTTTCCCCTCAGATCATTGCGCGCGCCCTCGCGCAAGCGCGAGAGGCCCGGTTGCACGTGCTCGAGAAGATGCGCGAGGCCATTGGAGCGCCACGGAAGGAACTTTCCCCGTATGCCCCTCGCTTCGTCACGATCAAGATCCGGCCCGAGAAGATCCGCGAGGTCATCGGCCCCGGCGGTAAGGTGATTCGGGGCATTCAAGAGCAGACGGGCGCCAAGGTCGACATCGAGGACGACGGCCGTGTCACGGTCTTCTCGTCTGACCAGGAGTCCGTGCAGCGGGCGCTGGAGATCATCCAAGATATCTGCCGCGAAGTCGAGCTGGACCGAATCTATGTGGGCAAGGTGAAGAAAGTGGTGGAGTTCGGGGCGTTCGTTGAGGTCATTCCTGGAACCGAGGGACTGCTGCATATCTCGCAGATCGCCGAAAATCGGATCAAGCAGGTCCAGGACGTGATCAATGAGGGAGACGAGGTTCTGGTCAAGGTGATCGAGATCGATCCGTCAGGGAAAATGCGTCTCTCCCGAAAGACCGCCCTGCGGGAGCAGCCAGCACTGGCGGATCAGGAAAAAATCAAAAAGTCGTAGTAGGCATAGACGGCGGATCTCGGATGTCGGTTGTTCGGACTTTTGACATCCGATCTGTGAACTGACATCCAGAACTAAGGAGCCATCCAGTGGACGAGGAGTACAGAAAAAGCGTCCTCGCCAATCAGATGCGAGTTGTGACTGAGCGGATGCCTCACGTCCGGTCGGTGGCCGTTGGGATCTGGGTGGATACGGGGTCCCGAAATGAGCCCGAGTCGCGTGGTGGGATCTCCCATTTGATTGAGCACCTGGTGTTCAAAGGCACGGCCTCTCGGACCGCTGAAGAGATCGCCAAGATCGTCGACTCCGTGGGGGGGCAGATGGATGCCTTCACCGCGAAAGAGCACACCTGCTTTTACGTCAGCGTGCTCGACGAACATCTTCCCCTTGCGGTTGACCTGCTCTCTGACATCCTGCTTCACCCGCTCTTCCCGGCAGAGGAGATCGAGCGCGAGAAGTCGGTAGTGCTTCAGGAGATCAGAATGGTCGAGGACACCCCGGATGACCTCGTTCACGAGCTCTTCACCGAGCGCGTGTGGCCCGGTCACCCCTTGGGGCGCCCGATTCTCGGGACACGCGAGCTCGTGCAGGGGTTCAGTCGGGAGACGATCCTCACGCATTTCATGGAGGAGTATTGTCCGGCCAAGGTCATTATCTCGGTGGCCGGAAACGTCGAGCATGAGCAGGTGGTGGAGTTGTTCGACCGCCCCTTCCACAAATTCGTCCGTCAGTGCGTGTGCCGGGACGGGATGCCGCCACACCTCGCGCCTCAGGTCGATCTGGTCACAAAAACGCTCGAGCAGGTCCATCTGGTGGTCGGCTTCCCCGGCTTGCCTCAGGCCGAACCTGATCGCTACGCGCTCTTCCTTCTCAATGACATCGTCGGGGGGAGCATGTCTTCCCGGCTCTTCCAGAAGGTTCGCGAGCGCGAGGGGCTGGTCTACTCGATCTACTCCGGCGCCCAGTCGTACAGGGACACGGGGCTGCTCACGATCTCCGCCGCCACGGACTCCCAGAACTTCTCCAAGGTGCTGAAGCTCGTGCTCAAAGAGGTCCGGGCCCTGCACAAGGACGGAATTACCTCGGAAGAGCTCCGGCGGGCGAAAGAGCATTTGAAGGGAAACCTGATGCTCTCCCTGGAGTCGACCACGAGCCGTATGCACCGCTTGGCCAGGCAGGAGCTCTCCTTCGGCGCGTTCTTTTCCCTGGACGAGATGCTCGGGGCTATCGAGTCCGTCCGGGAGGAGGAAGTTCACGGTCTGATCCATCGACTCCTCGATGAGAATCAGATGGCAATCCTGGCGCTCGGGCCGATGGACCGCCGGTCGCTTCCGCGAGAACTGCTTAAACACTAGCGTTCCGGGGTTCGGGGTTCGCAAAAGATTCATCACAGTCAATGACCCCCGACCCCCGAGCCCCGAAGATGATTGATCGCTACTCCCGCCCTCAGATGGCAAAGGTCTGGAGCCAGGAGACCAAATACCAGAAATGGCTCCAGGTTGAGCTTGCGGTCATCGAGGCCTATGTCAAACGGGGCATCGTCCCGCCAGACGCCTTGGCGCGCATCCAGGCCAAGGTCCGGATCGACGCCACGCGCATCGACGAGATCGAGGCGCACGTCAAGCACGACGTTATCGCATTTCTCACGAGCCTGGAAGAGCTGGTCGGTGAAGATTCCCGCTTTGTCCATATCGGGTTGACATCGTCAGACGTCGTTGACACCGCGCTTGCGCTTCAACTTCAAGACTCGGCCCACCTCCTGATTCAAGGGCTCGAAGGGCTCCGCGAGCGCCTGAAGGCCCTGGCGCTGTGCCACAAGGAGACTCTCATGGTGGGGCGCACGCACGGGGTCCACGCCGAGCCCACCACCTTCGGCCTGAAGATGGTTGTCTTCTATGCCGAAGCGTCTCGCAATCTCGAACGGCTGAAGCGGGCCGCGGCGAGCGTGCGGGTGGGGAAGCTCTCGGGCGCGGTGGGGACCTACGCTCACACCGACCTCGATTTGGAAGAAGAAGTCTGTCCAAGCCTTGGGCTTGAGCCGGCCCCGGTGTCGACCCAGGTGGTCCAGCGCGATCGCCACGCAGAGTGGATGACGACGCTGGCGATCATCGCCACCTCGCTCGAAAAAATCGCGACTGAGATCAGAGGGCTTCAGCGCACGGAGATCCTGGAGGTCGAGGAGCCATTTACTGAAGGGCAAAAAGGGTCGTCAGCGATGCCCCATAAACGGAACCCGGTCTCCTGTGAGCAGGTCTCGGGCCTGGCCCGGGTGGTGCGCGCGAACGCTCAAGCCGCGCTTGAGAACGTCCCACTCTGGCACGAGCGCGATATCAGCCACTCCTCGGTCGAGCGGATCATCCTCCCGGACTCGACAATCCTCGTCGACTATCTTCTCCATCAGATGATCAGGGTGCTCGAGGGACTGCAGGTCTATCCTGAGCGGATGCGAGAGAATCTGGATAAGAGTTACGGCCTTATATACTCTCAGCGCGTCCTCCTCGGGCTGACCGAGAAGGGCCTGAAGCGACAAGGGGCCTACGAGCTGGTGCAACAGCACGCGATGCGCGCCTGGAGGGAGCGCCGGAGCTTTCAGGAGCTCCTCCAGGAGGATCCCAGAATCACGAAGTATCTCTCGCCGGACGAATTGAAAACCTGCTTCGATCCGGCCTGGTTCGTGCGCCACACGGACTCGATCTACCGGCGACTCGGCCTGCTGTCATGAAAGAAAGAAATCCCATGGAACGGCTCGGCAAGATGTATGAAGGGAAGGCCAAGATTGTCTATGAAACCGACGCACCCGGTCTGATCATCCAGTACTTCAAAGATGACGCCACGGCCTTCAACGCGCTCAAGAAGGGAACGATCGTGGGCAAGGGGGCCGTGAACAACCAGATGTCGGCGGTTTGCTTCAAGCGCCTGGAACGGGCGGGAGTGCGGACCCACTATCTCTCGACCCTCTCGGAGCGCGAGATGCTCTGCCGGCGCCTCGAGATCATCAGGATCGAGGTCGTGGTGCGAAATGTGGTGGCGGGCAGCCTCGCCAAGCGGACCGGGATCGAGGAAGGAATGGTGCTCGCGCGGCCGGTGGTGGAGCTCTACTACAAGTCTGACCCGCTCGGTGACCCGATGATCAACGATGACCACGTGAGAATGATGAAGCTTGCCACCCCCGCAGAAGTTGCGTGGATCCGGAAGACCGCGCTCAAGGTGAACTCGGTGCTGAAATCGTTTCTCGCCAAGAAGTCTCTCATGCTGGTGGACTTCAAGCTGGAGTTCGGTCGCGTGGGGAAAACGCTCTACCTTGGTGACGAGATCTCCCCGGACACGTGCCGGCTCTGGGACATGAAGACGAGGGAAAAGCTTGATAAAGACCGGTTCCGCAGGGACCTCGGCGGCGTCGAGGAAGCGTATCAGGAGGTCTACCGCCGGGTCGTGGGGGTGCCCGCTCTCGCATGAAGGCCCGTGTGTTCGTGAGGCTCAAGCCGGGAATTCTCGATCCTCAAGGCGCCACGGTGCAGCGAGCGCTTCAAGGGCTCGGCTATCAGGAGGTCCGCTCGCTGACGGTGGGTAAGGTCCTGGACCTCGAGATCGTGGAAGAAAACCCGGCCCGCGCCCGAACGCGGATCACAGAGATGTGCAAGAAACTCCTGGCCAATCCCGTGACGGAGGAGTGGTCTGTTGAGATCATCGACGGGGAAAATCGGTCAGAATTGTGAACACGTGATCGAATGATCTTGCCAGGGGTCGGGGCTCCGTTTAGAATGAAGATGCACGTGGGGGGATGGACTTTTCTCTAAGAGGAGGGAGGAACAGCGCTCAATGCGATTCGGCGTCGTGATATTCCCCGGGACCTGGAGTGACTGCGACTTCCACTACGCCATCAGTGACATCCTGCACCAGCCGGTCGAGTATATCTGGCACCGCGACAGAGATCTCTCACGCTTTGATTGTGTCATTCTTCCAGGCGGCTTCTCCTACGGCGACTACTTGCGCGCAGGGGCCGTGGCCGGGCGCTCGCCGGTGGTGGAGTCACTCCAAGAATTCATCGCCAGCGGCAAGTACGTGGTGGGGAGCTGCAATGGCTTTCAGATTCTCTGCGAGGCGAAGCTCCTGCCCGGTGCGCTTATGCGAAACGAGTGTTTGCAGTACCGGTGTCAATCGACCTTCCTGAGGGTCGAGAACTGCGAGACACCGTTTACGAACGGGCTCCGGACCGGTCAGGTCCTCAAGATGCCGATCTCCCACGGCGAGGGCCGCTACTATGCCGACCCCGACACGCTCAGACGACTAAAGGAAAAGAACCAAATTGTCTTCCGCTATTCGACCGAGCGGGGGGAGATCACCAAGGAGGCAAACCCCAACGGCTCGATGGAGAACATTGCTGGAATCGTAAACGAGGAGGGGAACGTCCTCGGGCTGATGCCGCACCCCGAGCGCGCTGCCGAGGGCGCCCTGGGAGGCACTGACGGACTCTTGATCTTCTATTCGCTGCTTGGCGGTCTTGTCGAAACGGGAAGCTTCAGCAGGCGATGAGCGCGGTGGTGGTCTTACCGAGGACGGGAAAGGGTGACGACGGGGGTTGAACCCAAGGTCACGCGCGAGCTAGCCCTGGCCCATGGGCTGACGGCCGAGGAGTACGATGGGATCATCCACCTGATTGGCCGGGAGCCCTCTTACACGGAACTCG
>DATEAO010000160.1:0-8969 GCA_035288345.1 Candidatus Methylomirabilota bacterium
CGGAACGCCGATCATGGGCGTGATGATACGGTGCAGCCCCCAGATGACAAGCGAAGCAGCGAGAAATCTAGCCCCGCGATGGGACGCGGACGTTTCGCGTGGAGGCCAGAACGCAACGCCGGCAGTGACAATCAGGAGCCCGCTGATCAGCGTCCCCAGGCCAGGTCGCGTCACTAACATATCGACCGGTTGGGCGCCCACCCTGAGAAGAGGCAAGGCGGAGTATGCGACACCGAGGACGGCGTGAGTCAACCGAATCCGATAGTCCCAGCGATACGCGGCGCCCGCTGCCAGGATCAAAAGGTCGGCCGCAGTCGCCCAGGAAATAATGAAAGGAAACAGAACGCTGCCATTCGGAAAGACCTCGCTCGCCACGCTGAAACCCTTGAACAGCGCGAGAAACCCCCAAGCCCATATCAAGTACCAGAAGAAAGGGCCCCGATGAGCGGTGTAGAGGTACACGAAGATGAGAAGCTGGATCAGGATTGCGATAGTAGAGACCGAATCGAGCACGATTGCCGTGGACATGTCGATCCTCCGCGTGGGCTCATTCTATCCCTACTCTCAAGTCTCATGCCACGGAAACTCATTGGATTTTAGAGGCCATGTTCCGGTAAGCTGTTTCATCTCGAACCATCCGTTCCATTTTGAGACCGGGCGACTGAACGCGCGCATGCCCGAGCAGTCAATTCTCTGAATAGTTGCGGGGCGTCCCCGTCTGGCACACCCGTTGCTGTGAACCTGGTGTCAACCGCTAAAGGAGGCGAGGTCATGAACACGCAAGGAGCGGGCGGTCCGCTGATTCTGGCAGGGATGATCGTCATGCTGATTGGGATCGGCGTAGGAGTGATCCGAACCCTTGGAATTCCCGGCTATTGGACCCCCGTGGCTGTTGGTTTGGTATTGGTGATCGCGGGCTGGTTTGTACGCCGGCAGCGGGGGTCACGATGAACAACAGAGTGGTCGAGACACACGATCTCTTTAAGCAGTACCGGATGGGCAAGACGACCGTCGAGGCGATTCGGGGAGTCAGCCTCGCCGTCGCCCGCGGAGAGTTCTTTGCCATCGCCGGGCCGTCGGGGAGCGGCAAAACGACGCTGCTCAATCTCATCGGCTGCCTCGATACGCCCAGCTCGGGAGAGATCGAGATCGATGGCGAGGCCGTGGGGCAGCTCAGCTCCGGCGCGCGGGCAGACCTGCGAGCCCGGAAGATCGGGTTCATCTTTCAGACCTTCAACCTCATTCCCGTGCTGACCGCCTATGAGAACGTCGAGTACCCTCTGTTCCTCGGAAGGCGAACGGGAGACCGCCGGAGCCAGGTCGAGACGGCGCTCGCTCAGGTCGGCTTGGCCGATCGAGCCCGTCACCGTCCGACAGAGCTTTCGGGTGGCCAACAACAACGAGTGGCTGTGGCGCGCGCCCTGGTCACCGATCCTTCGATTGTCCTCGCCGACGAGCCCACGGCCAACCTCGACAGCAAGACCGGGCACGAGATCATCGAGCTGATGCATCGACTAAACCGTGAGCGGGGCACCACGTTCATCTTTTCCACCCACGATCCCCGAATCATGAAGGCCGCGGATCGGGTGGTGGAGATCAGTGACGGGCAACTGCTGACACAAGGAGTCTAGCGCCGTGGCGATAAGCTTCGCACCTCTTCGTTCTCGGTCGTCGGAACCCCTCAACGTATACCGCATACGCCTCGGGGTCCCTCCTCCCTCGGGCCTCGATCTGCTCGCTTCTCGCCACGGCGCAAGTGGACGTCAAACAAAACGAAGGCTGACAGACACGTGCAGACTTTTTGCGAAAGGGGGCTGACGCCATGAGAGCGCTACCACGTATCATCCAAGGCTTCGCGGGCGCCGTTGTGGGCTTCACCTTCTTCTCTATCTTGGTCGTTCCTCACGTTGAGCCTCAGGCTGCCGATCCTATCGTCCTGGGGCGACAGGCGCTGGACGCCGACAGGGCGGACGAGGCCATCAGGATCTTCGAAAAGGCCGTGGCTGCTGACCCGAAGGACCCGGCTGCGTTGGCGTGGCTCGGAAGCGCCCAGGTGCGGAAGGCGAAAGAGGCGCCTCTCCTGGAGAAGGTGGGCTGGGTCAAGAGGGGATTCAACACGCTCGACGATGCGGTCGAGCTCTTCTCGAACGCCTTCATCGTCTACATGGTCCGCGGGATCACCGCGAGCCAGGTGCCTGATATGTTCATGAAGGCTCCGGCAGCGGTGAAGGACCTCAGCACGATCATTGCGATGCGGGAGAAGAAGCCCGACGCGGTGCCTGACAGTGTGATGCCCACGGTGTACCTCCACCTCGGGATCGCGTACAAGAAGAATGGGCAGAAGGCCGAGGCCCGCGCCGCATGGGAGAAGGGAAAGACAGCGTACCCATCATCCCCAGAGGCCAAAACGATGGAGAAAGAACTGAGGAGCTTGTAGCCATGAAACTCTACCTCAAGCTCGCGATCCGCAATGTTTTCAGGAACCGGCGGCGCACCCTGATCACGCTCGCCGCGATGAGCTTTGGCGCGACCTCGATCATTCTCTTCGGCGGCTTCGTGAACTTCATGTACATCGGTGTTCGTGAGAGCACCATCCGGAGTCAGGTCGGCCACATCCAGCTCTATCGCAAGGGCTTCTCCGAAAAAGGCGCCATCGCTCCCTTCGACTACATGATCGGCAACTACGAGGAGATTCGGGCCCTCGTGTCCAAGATCGAGCATGTCCAGGACGTGATGCCCCGTCTCGGTTTCTCGGGACTCATTTCGACCGGAGAGACCACGACCTCCTTCGTCGGCTCCGGCGTGAATCCCGAGAGCGAGGCAGCGCTCTCCTCGTTCACCGTGATCGTGGATGGAAAGGAGCTATCAAGCCGTGACCCGCGCGGAGTCATCCTCGGCGTCGGCCTGGCGCGGGGGCTCGGAGTCAAGCCGGGCGATGACCTGACCCTGCTCACCACCACCAAGGGCGGGGCCATCAACGCGCTTGCCGTGAAGGTGCGGGGGACCTGGGAGTCGGGGGAAAAAGCCTATGACGACCGCTTCATGAAAACCCCGATCCCCGAAGTTCAGCGTCTTCTCGAGAATGAAGGAGAGGTCCAGTCGATCGTGGTGCTGCTCGACAAGACCGAACACACCGCTCTGGTGAGCGACCGGATCGCCGCGCTCATCACGGAGCGCGGCTTCGACCTCGAGATGAAAACCTGGGAGGAGCTCGCGCTCCGCTATCATCAGGTGCGAGAGCTGTTCAGCAGGGTCTTCAACACCCTGACCCTGATTGTCTCGATCATCGTGGTCCTCGGTATTGCGAACACGATGATGATGGCGATCTTCGAGCGCACGCGGGAGATCGGCACCGTCATGGCGCTGGGCACGCGCCGGCGGGGAGTGATCGCCATGTTCGTCTTGGAAGGGGGCACGCTGGGCGTGCTTGGCGGCGCCATCGGGATCATCATCGGCATCGCGCTCGCCAAGGTCATCTCGTATTACGGGATTCCCATGCCCGCCCCTCCGGGATCGACGCGCGGCTTCGTCGCCGAGATCCTGATTGTCCCCGAGGTGCTGGTCCAAGCATTCAGGCTCTCGATCATCACTGCCGTGCTCTCGTCCATCTATCCCGCGTGGCGCGCGTCGCGCCTGAACGTCGTCGACGCGCTTCGCCATGTTTAAAACCCCTTCGGGCCTCATGTGGTCCGCGTTAGCGCTGCTACTGGTGCTACCTGTCGGGGCGTCGGCGCAGGATGCCGAGGAGATTGTTCGCAAAGCGGATCTCGTGCGTGCGCCGGAAGGGAGTTTTATCTGGAACGTGACCATCACCGTTTACGAGCCCGGCAAGGCCCCGCTCGTGAACGGCTTCGAGGTGTATATCAAGGACGCAAACAGAACATTCGTGAAATTCGTCTCGCCTGCCCGCAACGTCGGGCGCTCGCTGCTCTATCTCGACCGTGATCTCTGGATCTATCTGCCTGATGCCGGGAAGCCCGTGCGCATGCCGCTGGCCCAGCGGCTCCTGGGTCAGGTGGCCAATGGTGATATCGCGCGCACCAACTACTCGGGCGACTACACGGCCAAGCTCGCTGGAAACGAGAACGCGGCCGGCGCGCAAGCGTACGTCCTCGACCTCAAAGCCAAGACGAAAGAAGTGACCTACGCCGGCATTCGCTACTGGGTGGCCAAGGAGACGTTTCACCCGATTAAGGCCGAGTTCTATGCGGGGACCGGCACGCTGCTCAAGACGGGCGTATTCGAGCAGTATAAAGAGCACGGCGGCCGCCTCCGGCCCGCCCGCCTGACTTTCGTGGACGCGATCCGCAAAGACGTGAAGTCCACCATGGAGTTCAGCGGCTTGCGGATCCAGGAGTTGCCGGACAAATACTTCAACAAGACCTACATGAAGAGTCTAGATTAAGCTCGGAGGGGGCCTCGGTGGCCCCCTTCCGAACCTCCCTTATTGCAGCACGGGCGCCCGGGCCATCGCCCGCCCGTGCTCGCGTGAATGCAGAGCTGTGCACTCGTGGCACGGGCTTCGCCACGCCCGTGCTCCCGCAAAATATTATCGTGGCGGGTAAAGGCCAGCGCTCGAACAAGTGAGACGGAACTTATTACAGGTACTCGGTGGCCTGATGGTTCTCTTCATTGCCGTCCCCGCGACCATCTCAGCAAGCGATGAGGATGGGGCGGCTGACTGGCTGAAAAGGTTCCGTCTGCGCGGGCGTCTCAAAGAGGAGTTTGCGTATCGCGTGCCCGATCCCTCAGGAGTCTCGAAGCTCAAGACGATCGGGTGGCTCGACAGCAAGTATGATTTCCCCGACTCGGTGAATCTGCGTCTCCAGGGGCGCGCATGGTGGGACGGCGTGTTCGAAGTGACGGACCGTTATCCGAGCGATGTCGAGCGAGACCAGAAAACGGACCTCTCGCTCCGCCAGGCGCTGCTTTCGGTGTCAGCGGGCCCCCTTGACGTGCGCCTTGGCCGCCAGCAGATCGTCTGGGGCGAGGCCATCGGAACATTCATCACTGATGTCGTGAATCCAAAGGACTTTCGAGAGTTCGTGCTCCCGGAATACAGCGAGATCAGGATCCCCCTGTGGGTTCTCGACGCGAGCTATAGCCTCGCGAAAAATCTCGTGGTCGAAGCGGTGTGGACGCCAGATCTTCGATTCAGCAAGATCCCCAAGCCCGGAGCTGAGTTTGAGTTCTTCCGCCAGCCCTCGCCGCCAAATTCGGTCGTGAGCCTGGGGCCGGAAGAGAAACCCCCTGTCACCTTGGGAAACAGCCAGGGCGGCGGTCGGATCTCCTACCTGATCTCTGGCTGGGATCTCTCCCTTCTTTATTACGACGCTTTTGATCCGACGCTGGTGCTCTTTCGCCGTCAAACCGGCAGCCTGCCGAATGGGACACCGATCTTCGTGCTGACCCCTCGCCACCCCAGACTCCACATGGTGGGAGGGACGGTCGGCAAGAGCATCGAGCCGGTCGTGATCCGGGGTGAGCTCCTGTATACGATCGGGAAGCTCTACGGAACGCCGTCCCTGGCTGACGCGGATGGCGTCGTGCGACGGGACACGCTCGATTACCTCCTGGGCCTTGACTACACCTTCTTTGAGAAGCTGGACACCACCTGGCAATTCAGCCAGAAGATCCTCATGGGGTCGTCAGATGGGATTGAGAGGGGCGCGGTCGAGGGCCGGGTCACGAGCGCGCTCGCGCTGCGAATCTCCACCGGCTTCTTGGACGACACGCTGAATCCCTCGGCCCTTTTCGTGGTGAACCTGAATCGCGGGGACTACCGGATCAGCCCCAAATTAGAGTATCTTCCTGCTGACGCCGTGACAATCACCCTCGGCGTTGACGTCTTCGGAGGACCCAAAGAAACTCTGTACGGCCAGTTCAGCAAGAAGGATCGAGCGTATGTTGAAATGGGCTACCGCTTCTAGGCGGTGCGTCGAGTAGCGAGCGCAACCTCCACGTTCCGCATCATCCCTTGCCGCTTCGGGCGCATGAGCGCGGAGCCGTGGAAGCGCTCGCGGAACTCTGCTTCGGATAATTTCCGCAGCTCGTCAAGCGCCATAAACGGTTCATCGGGGAGGAACTGAGGCTCGCGGGTGACCGGCGCTTTTCGATTCCACGGGCAGACCGACTGGCAGAGGTCACAGCCGAAGAGCCACTGGCCCATCAAGGGCTTCAACTCTTCCGCGATCGGCCCTTTGTGCTCGATGGTGAGGTAAGAGATGCAGCGCGTGGCATCGAGCACGTACGGGCCGACAAACGCGTGGGTGGGGCAGACCTCGAGGCAGGCCGTGCAGTGGCCGCAGCGATCGGGCAACGGCTCACCGAACTCCAGCTCTGCCGTCGTCAGGATCACTCCGATGAAGAACCACGAGCCGACCTTCGGATGGAGCAGCATCGTGTTCTTGCCGATCCAGCCGAGGCCTGCGCGCGCCGCCAGCTCGCGTTCCAAGACGGGACCGGTATCGACGTAGACACGGCCATCGATCCCCGGGCCGCCCTTCTCTTTCAGGAACGCGAGGAGCGATTCAAGACGAGGCGTCATCACCTCGTGGTAGTCCCGTCCCCATGCGTAGCGAGCCACTGGAGCCCAGCTCTCCTGAACGGGCAGTTCGCCCTGGTAGTAGTTGAGCGCGACCGCGACCGCCGAGCGCGCGCCGGGAAGCACTCTCCTCGGATCGAGCCGCTTCCCGAGGGTCCGCGCCATGTACTCCATGGTGCCGGCGTAGCCTGCGTCCAGCCACGCCTCGAACGCGGCGCCGCGCTCGGGCGGATCAGCCGGACCGACGGCGACCAGGTCGAAGCCCAGCTCGAGCGCCTTGGCCTTCACCGCATCGGTCAACGCGACTTTCACGAGATCCATTTCATGAAAAAGATCCCCTCTCCCCGCAAAGGGGAGAGGGATGTAAAAGAAGGATCAGCGCTTGCGGGCTTTCACAATCAAGTGAGACCGCGTGAGCTGGCGGCCGCCCTTGGCCAGGTAGGCCACATAGTTGTCCCAACGCCCGTCCTTCTCCCACTTCAGCTTCATCCCTTCAACGGCCCAGAGCGCTTCTTCCATCGAGGCAAACTCGACGATGTCGCGCTCAACCTCGATCTGCTCCACGCGGAACCCGTTCTCGCGCAGCACGGACTCGAGACCGCTCTTGTCGTAGGCGAATGAAGAGACCTTTCCGCTTTCCTTCCACTGATCGGTGTGGAAGCATGCGAAGGTGAGACCGGCGTCGCGATCGAGGGCAAGCGACGCGCGCCAGATAATCGCGTCGGACATGCAGAGGTTGGAGACCACCATGTCGAACGCGCCGAGGTCACGGTAATCGATTGACTCGGCGTCCTCGACCCTGAACTCCACGTTGGCGAAGCTCCCCGCCAGCGCGAGCTCACGCGCACGAGCAACCGCGCGCTCGTCACGATCAATCCCGATCAGACGTCGCGTGTCCGGCGCCAGCGCAAGGGTGAGACGCCCCCAGCCACAGCCGACATCGAGGAGTGCCTTGTCAGCGAGCTGCTCGGACTTGACGAGGTCCAGCAGCGCTCGGCTCAGGCCGTCGGGACTCTTCAGCTCACGCTGCTCGAGCGCTTTCCTGAGTTGATCCATCTCGTTCGGGGACCGGGGTCCGGGGTTCGGGGTTCGGGGACCGGGGTCCGCGGGACTCCCGAATCCTGCGTCCGGCTTTGCGAACCCCGAATCCCGAACCCCGGAGTCTTAGCCGGCTTCTACCGCGCTGTCCTGCTCTTCGGCTTTGAAGTACTTCGCCTCCGGATGATGGAAGACGAGCGCGGAGACCGAGGCCTCAGGGTCCATCATGTAGCCTTCGGTCAGCTCAATCCCGATCTGCTCGGGCTTGAGCAGTCTGAACAGGATCTGCTGATCAGCGAGGTTCGGGCATGCCGGGTACCCGAACGAGACCCGAATCCCTCGGTAGCGCGCCTTGAACTTCTCGTGGAGATCCATGCCAGGCGGGTCGGGGAATCCCCACTGCGTCCTGAGCCGCGCATGCAGCATCTCGGCGAACGCCTCGGCGCACTCGATCGCCAACGCCTGCACCGCATGGGACTTCACGTACTCCCCCTCGTTCTTCCAGCGCTCCGCCAAGCCGCGGATGCCGAGGCCGCAGGTCACAGCAAACATCGCGACATAGTCCAGCTCGCCTGACGACACGTCTCGGACGTAATCAGCCAGGCAGAGCCGCTCCCCTGCTTCCTGACGCGGGAAGGTGAAGCGGGCGATCTCCAGCCGTTCCTTGAGGCGAGTGGGATCATAAATGATCAGGTCATCGCCATCGCCATTGGCCGGGAAAAACTGGTAGAGACCGTGACCGGTCATGAGCGCACTGCCGCTCGGTCCATTGGCGGCCACCTCGCGCTGCAAGCGATGGATGACCGCCTGCCATTCGAGCGCCTTCGGATCTTTTTCCTTGAGCATCCGCTCCACGCTCCCGCGGATCCCCAAGTGCTTCCCGTAGAGCATCTGAAGGTTGAGATACGGGTAGATCCACTTGAGATCCACGTCCCGCAAGAGGTGCGGCTCCAGATCAGGAGGCGGGAGGACAGGCACGCTCTGAGAGACCGAAGAGCGTCGTCTGGCCTGCGCCGCGACCCGCTGCTGGAGCGCGTGCTCTTTCTCCGTCCCTCTCACCATGGCCGCCTGGTCTCGGCGGATCCGGTCCACGAGCTGCTGGCGAGTCCCAGCAGAGAAGAGCTGGTTGGCCAGGTCAAGTCCTTCCATCGCGTCCTTGGCGTAGAGGACGACGGCCGGCTGGTACTCCGGCGCGATCTTGGTGGCCGTGAACTTCCTGGTGAGCGCCGCTCCTCCCACAAAGAGGGGGATGTCGATTCCGGCGGCGCGCAAATCCTGAGCGGTCACGACCATCTGCTGGGCCGACTTCACGAGCAACCCTGACAGGCCAATGGCATCGGGGGCGTGCTCCTGGAACGCCTGGATCAGCACTTCGGGTGGCACTTTG
>DATEAO010000161.1:0-10420 GCA_035288345.1 Candidatus Methylomirabilota bacterium
ACGCGCACACGCCGCAGCGCGCCGCCTCCGGCTGCGCGCCCCGGCCCGTGCGCGTTATCACCGGCCCGCGTCGGGCATCTTCGCCGCCCGTCGTGGGCCGGCTTCTTCTCAGCGGGGGTCGCCCTTGACGCCCGTGGTGTCAAGGGCGCCGTCTTCATCATCTCAACTACCCTCGCCCCTCGCTCCCGATCCCCGCGCGCCTCATCGGTCTCCGGAAGGTCCAAATCTCCCTGAGTCTATCATGCCGAACTGACTCTCGTGATTACCCGCGGACTGATTGCAACAGACGTGACCCCGAGTGCCCAGCGAGTGCCCGACACGATAGAGCCCACCGGCAGAAGTTCGTCATCTCAGACCGATGAAGAGCAGACGGGCCTGTGATAGACTGCGAGCGATGCCGGATCAAGAGTCCGTAGCCCCCCGCTCGGTCCGAGCCGTCATCAACCCCGAACTGCTCGTCTGGGCGAGGAACACCGCCGGCCTGACCATCGAGGACGCGGCGAAGAAACTCGGCGTGAAGGCCACACGCCTCACCGAGTGGGAAGAGGGTCGAGAGGGTCGGCTGCGTCCGACCGTCACGCAACTCAGGAAGGCCGCGAACGTATACAAGCGTCCGCTGGCAGTCTTCTTCCTCCCACGGCCGCCCGCGCAACCACAACCGCTGCACGACTTCCGACGATTGCCGAATCAGGAACAGGCACGCCTCTCCCCTGATCTGCTCCTTGAGATGCGACGGGCGCGGCGACGGCGCGCTGTCGCTCTGGAACTGCTGGGTGACCTTGAACGCCCGGTCACTGCGCTCCCGCTGCGGGCCGCGCTCGATGACGATCCTGATGTAGTTGCTGCTCGAAGCCGCGAGTGGCTCGGTGTCAACCTGGCGCAGCAGGCGCGTTGGGTGGGCCAGTATGACGCGCTGAACGGGTGGATCGCGGCGTTCGAGGCTCGCGGATTCCTCGTCTTCCAGACCAGCGACGTGGACCTCGATGAGATGCGCGGCTTCTCACTTAGCGAGCGTCGATTGCCTGTGATCGTCCTTAACGCGAAGGATCACCCCCGTGCGCGTGTCTTCACTCTCATGCACGAGTTCGGTCATGTCATGCTCGACACGGGCGGGGTCTGTGACCCTCAGCGCGTCACACGGCGGTGGCGAACGCCTGACGAGAGGACAGAAGTGTTCTGCAACCATGTTGCCGGGGCAGTCCTCGTCCCGTCTGATACCCTGCTCGCCGACCCGCGTGTCGCGAGGAACCCCGGTAGACATGACTGGCCAGAAGCCACGATCAGCGCCCTTGCGGAAGCCTTCGCAGTGAGCCGAGAGGTCATCCTCCGTCGGCTGTTGATCCTCGGCAGGACGACAGAGGCGTTCTATGAGCGGAAGCGCCAGGGGTATCTGGAGCAGTACGCGGCGCTCGCGGCACAAGCCCGCGAGCGGGCACGTGAGCAGGAAGGCTACGCGCCAGTCTTCCGCGTCGCCCTCCGGGACAACGGGCGCAGGTACACGCGGCTGGTGCTGGACGCCTTAGAGGGAGAGCGCATCACGGCGGCAGATGTCAGCGACTACCTTGGAGTTCGGCTGAAGCACCTTGATCGCATCGCTGATGCAGTTGAGCGACCTCACGTAGAGGTGTAGGGGTGCCGCCACCCTACATCATTGACGCGAACATCTGGATCAACGTCTGGCGCACTCACCCTCCCGACATCTACGTCAACGTGTGGCAGCGGATCGACGCGGCCGTCGCGGATGGCGCCATCCGTTCCCCGGAGGAAGTGCTGCATGAACTGGAGCGCGGGACCGACGATCTGGCAGCCTACTTGTCACAGCGCGAGGGCTTGTTCGTGCCGCTCGATGAGGCACAGATGACGGCAGTCGGTGAAGTCGAGGCACGATGCCCGGACCTTGCTGATCCCGACGGCGAGCGCAATCGTGCGGACCCGTTCGTCGTGGCCCTCGCCAGAGTCCTTCACGGCACCGCCGTCACAGGTGAACGTCCTCGGCGGGATGCGAATGGACGGCGCAGGATACCAGACGCCTGCCAGCAGTTCGGCACGCCGTGGCGCGACTGGTTCGGCTTCCTCCGTGAGGTGGGCTGGCAGTTATAAGTCGCTTACACCGAAGTGGCGTTGAGATCGGATCGAATTGGGTGAGGCCGTTCAAGCCACCGATGCCAGAGGAAGTAAGTCAATCCTCAAGCCCGACCCCAACTGCACGACCCCAAGGAAGAGGCGGAGGTTGGCAGCGCGGTTGCGGGCGGTCCAGTAGCGGTGAAGCTCGGGCTTCTTGGTTTTGGTCAGCACATCGAATCTGAGCTTGAGGTCCTCCTGGTCGGCGAGCGTAGCCCTGCTAGGATGAAGATGTGGCCAGTCGCCACCCCTGATCCCACCTTTTAAGCCGTACCGTCCGTGTCCGGGGAAATGAACGTTCATATTCTTCATAGCGACGTCGCAAACCGGGATCGATCGCCATGAGCTTAATGCCGTATTCGGTCTTCGATATGCCCAACTGGTATTGGGCCTCGGCGGTTCCGCTTTTGCTGTCTAGCAGTATTTGGGTGACTTTTATCACGTCAATCGTATTGGTATACGGTTGAAAGAAGTAGCTCGGTTCGGCGTCCGTGAAGATGTTTTTGATTAGGTTCTTTCCTTTCGGTGCGATCACGTGTCCGTCTCTCTCGCTGAACTGGGGGAGGATATATCCTTCCCGGAACAGGCGTTGAATCTCTAGGCTGATGGGGGAGTTATTAATGGGCGTTCGTACCCCACTCGCTTCGAGGGCCGGAAGACCATAGGCCGTACGGATCAAATGCTTTATTTCCGATTCAGTCGGCCCCGATGTTCCACACGACATCAAGATGAGAGTGACCGTGCCAAGGAGAGATATACGTATCCGACGCAGGTGAGTCATTGCGCCATCCCCTTATAATGCGCGTCCCCATGAGGGTTCACTTACTTAAATCAGGCTCTCCTACCGGCCGCCCAATCCGCCGCCGAGCAGTCCTAACAACGCCACAGCCTTGGGGACATTGTCCGTCGAAAATTCTTCCTCGGCGTTCGCGTAGTCTTGTGCGTCCCAAACCCAATTGGACGCGAATGGATCATATCTGAGAAGAACCCGTCCTTTTCGCTTCTCCGATAGTACTTCACTCGTGAGTTCGGCATACCTCTTGTATAGCGGGTCCCACGTTGCGTCGAACAGGAAAAGGATAGTTCTGAAGTCTTCACCTGCGGCTCGCATCCCTTCATTCTTGACGATCCGAATGACACGGAAACTACCGTATGGGAACCGGACAAACTCTTCCTTCAGCGCTGTTGCAGCGGCTTGTCCCTTCGGTGTAATGTCCACGATGACTTTGGCAAGTATTCCGGAAGAAAAATCTCCATACCGGTACACGCTCGTGGCGCGGTCCCATTCTCGGGTGATCGAGATCGCACCGACCTTCTCCCATCGCTCATATGTCTTATACGTGAGCAACGAGATCTGAGCCTTCTTGTAATCGGTCTTACCCTCCACGACCTGCAATCGACCGAGTTTGATATAGGACCCCGAAGACTGCAACCCTGCCTGAACCATCTTTTTTGCGGCGTCATCCGATAGCTGCGGGTCTGAAAAAGCCGGAGATGCTGCCGAGACTGAGACTAGCAACGCGAGCGCGATGCCTCCGTTAGTCAGTGTTGCTTGCATGGCGGATCTCCTTGCCCCGATAGTCAACGCCCTTAATAACAACACTTCACTCTCTTGTCCACACACTTGCATGATTCTCATATAAGGTCCGTAGGAAGCCTCGACGACCGGTAGGCGTACTCAACAAAGCCACGGAACCGACCACTCTAGAACCTACCGCCCAGAGAGGGCTGACCGGACCGATTGATCCAGCAACTTTCGGATCTGTTCCCTCATGGCCGTGAAAGGGTTCTGCTCGCAAGGGAAGGTGTAGGTAAGCTGGGCGTTGCCGCTCTTGATCACGGCTCGGCACGCCGGTATGGCCTTCTCGACGAAGTCGGCCTCCGTGAAGAGCAAAAACGTTCCATCGGCAAGGAGAGCGCCGGTCACGGCGGTCACGTGAAGATCCACGAAATTCAACGTTCCTTCCGGCTGAAAGATGAACCCATTGCATTTCGTGGCGAAGGGATTGTTGGCAAACTGCAGTATCTCCTCCTTGCCCGCGCCGCATCTCGGCCAGTCGAAGGACATCGGGGCTCGAACAGCGAACCTATAGGCATCAAGGTCTCGATCACCGAGCTGCTTGAATCGCAAGCCCCCGTGTTTAAGGTCCCTGATGAGATCATACCCGACAGACATAAATTGCGACCTCACGCGCTCGCTAATATCCTCCCGCTCCTTGCGGCGTCGGTCTGCGCTTTCCTGGTCTTGGATTCGTTTTCGCTGCAGCTCCTCCAGGGTCTGAGCGGTAGCCTGGCCTCTGCCCGGCGCCTCAGTTTTTGTTGATCCTCCGGCTTCCCGTGAGGTCGAATACTCTGCTAGCTCATCAATTGTTCTCAAGTCTTTTCCCACCATGAAGTGTTCACGCCGGACGATTCCGACGTCTTTCGCTAGCCATTCGGTCGTTGTTGTTGTACCGGAAGTCGTCACGACTTTAATCACAACTTTAATTGCCTCAAAGGTACCCGCCGGAACGACAACCTGCTCTCGGCGTTGGACTTCCGTGCGAACCGGGTACTTGTGGATTTTCCCGTCTACGTCGACCGCACCGTTATATTCCCATACCGCACCTACTGTCACGGGCTCCTTCAGAATGAGTCGCGGGGGCTGGAAGCGCCACTTCGTACGCCCAGGCGCCAATTCGTCACGCCCGATCAGTAGGATCCCCTCCAAGGAGGCAGAAAAGTATAAAGCTTCCGCCAAGTACTCGTTCCCATCTGGAAGTGTCCGCCTCCGCACTATCCTGGTAACGTTGGTCCCATCAACGACCGTATCTCCTTCGTTCGTGATACTAAGTTTTCGGTCAGCAACTTGTCCGGGCGAGATTATCCTCGTATTGAAAACCCATTTGGCGCCATGCCGGTTGAGCAATGTGTAGCGTGCCGCATCGAGCACTTGCGCGGCTTGCGGATTGGCCCTTGCTAATTTCGTCGCGGCCAGCGCGATCTCGACGCCATACTGATCCAGTAGCGAAGGGTTGGTGTGCGAACCCTTATGATCCGCCCGAGTATTGATGTTATCAGTTGCAATGGGAATGACTGACGAAATCCAGTCAGTATCGGAGTAGTAGTTGCTCCATGCCTTGACCGCTGCTGGCCGCCATAGCTTGTCCCCGACGTACGCCTTCACCAATGCATTCAGCATCGACTGCGCTCCAAAGGCAAGCCCCGCCACATTAGGGTTCGGTGCCGGCGTGTTGAGAGGGGTATGGATAGTGATCAAGATATCCACGACGCCGGCCCCGATCTGCTTCGTTTCTTCCAATTCTCGGAGGGCGCGATGCGCGAGGATTCCGCCCCAACTGTGCGCAACGATAGCAAACGACCTGCTGTCGTTGGTAGCCACCTGAGCGGCGTCCAAGACGCTCCTCTTGACGTCCTCGATGGTGGGGAGGGTTTGCGCGAGATCGCCGCTCCAGGCGAAGGTCTTAACCTCGGCCTTCATGCTCTTGACGCTCGCTGACCCCATCAAGTCGGGCCCAAGATAAGCCACTCTGCGATCAACGGTCAGGACTGATGCTGGTACTGATATGCCATCGATTGCAAGGATGATGGGCGGTTTATGGCGCTGAGAGAAGTCTGGTGGAACGACGGATGAGGACGACTGGGCATGGGCAGGGCCGGTCCATAAGAGGCCGTAGCCCAGGTACAGCAGGACGAAGGCGATCAGCCGTTTGCCGGAGATGGATCGCAGCATCACGGTGCCCTACTTGGAGACTGGTTTTGTAACCACGTGGGTGATAACCAACGAGGCCACGCCCCCCGCGAGCAGGCCGCCAAAACCATAACCCACTATCATTCTTGAGGCCGCGTCCTGGTCGGCTGTCCGTGGACCTACTCCAGAGGCAAGGGCGGCTAGGACCAGCGTGACCAGGGGCAGCAGTAGCCCGAGCAGACCCCATAGCGTTGGCTTCGCACCGTTTTTCTTCGCCACGTGTCTGCACCAGTACCAAAAGGGCACGCCGAGGGCCAGCAGCCCGACGAATGATATAAATGAGATAATTGAGCTGATTTCCATCCTTCCGTCCTCCTCTCGCGGCGCGGGCCGTGCCGCCTCAGTACCCTTTCGGCAAGGTCTTGCGCTCACGGTCGATCCTTTCCTGCTCCTCGCGTTTCACCTCCTCCTCGACATCTTCGATCTGACGTAGAAGCCTGCGGTCCGTGTAAGAGACGCGCCGTGCGCTAATCGACTCATAGTCAAGAACGGTCTCTGCATCCTGCCAGAAGTACCCCCGGAAGCGTCTCGGGTCCGTCCCAGGCTCTCCATACTTCGCCCGAAGCGCACCAAATACTTCATCCTGTTGCGGGAGGATCGGGGGGGGCACGCCCAGGGGGCCCAGTGTGACCTGGTACAACGTTCCACGATAGAAGTACAGCGCCACGTACTTGGTCGTGCTCGTCCGAAAATAGATTCCTTCCAGGGTCGTGGTCTTCCCGACGGTCACGCGGCCGACTTCTCCAGACCTCACTCCCGAGAACCACATCGGCGCCCACAACATCTCCCGTTCGTCAGCCACATACGGTAGGTACTCCCGGCCCCATCCTTGCTTCAGGCGTGCGAGCGCTTGCTCCCTTGTCATGCCTATCGAAAAGCCCTCGATCGTTCGGCTGATCGGTACCTTGGCCTTCCCTCTTTCCGCCTCCGCCTTCTTCCGCGCCTCTTCTCGCGCTCGGGCAACACGGGCGTCGAAAGCATAGTTCGTGTACTCTCCCCAGGTGAGCTTGTCTTCCTCGTAGTTTCTTCCCCTGACGATACATCTCGTCGGCGTGTTCACAGAAAACAAATAACACTCGCGGGCATGGACATTGCCAGGTTGGACAATGAATGCCACAATATTGCTGTATCCTTTGGTCCAGCGACACTTGTCTCGGGCGAACTCTGCCGCCCTCTCCAAAATCAGGCGGGCTGTCCCGTCGTCACTTAGATCGACCGCCTCGGAGACGTCTACTCTGACTTCGCTGAGTCGAAACGAGCTGTCGCACTTCCCGAGCTCGAAGGTGCTTTGCGACGAATCCATACGCGCAAGTCTTGCGCCAGGTACTACGGGATTGGTTACGCGTTCCTCGCCATTTAAAGGGCTTGGGAATAACAGGGCGAAACCAAGCATCAGCGCTACGATTAGCATCGGCCTCTCCGTGAATTGCCCGTGCCCGGTCAGCCCGCTGCCGCTCCGCAGCCCCCGCAGAACCTCTGCCCAGCCACTATCGGTTTACCGCAATTCCGGCATATGACGGCAGCAAGGGTCTGTCCGCACTGACTACAGAACTTCATGCCACCAGTTACCGCGGCCTTACATTGTGGACACGGAATCGAGGATTGTGTAAACCCAGCCTGCCCTGCCTTCCCCAGCTCGGCAAATGCTTCAATCAGCAGGGCTGAGCTGCGGTAACTCGCCAAAGCCAGCCACAGAGCCGTACCGACAATGCCCAGCACGAAGACCCAGTTATAGATTGTCGTACCGGACTCGTCGAGAAACGGACCGAGAAGGAGCCAGACGACCCCGTAGCCCACCGACACGACAATCAGGGCGGCTAGAGGAACAACGATCTGTCGGAGAAAAGAAAGCCCTTTCCTATCCTCTGGCAATTGAGAAGCTGCGCGGGTGGCCAAAAGCCAGAGAAGCACGAGGGCGCTACCATATCCGAGGAATTGCACAACATCCGATGCCGTCAGCCTTCGTATGCCGAGTGAAGTTTCCTTGAAGAGCTGGATGCTGCTCAGTATGGCCCCTAGCAGCAAGGCCAAGAAAATGGCTATGACATATTGAACAACCCAGCCCCATTTCTTCATGGTGAACTCCCTTCACTTTGGAGAAACGAAATCTGTTTAACCCAAATCTCGGCTCGGATAGTTTTATGCGCCCCTGCTCGACTGGCCATCTACAGAGCAGGAGTTGCTGGCTACAGCTTATAGATATCCCCCCCTCCCAAGAAGAAAAACATGAAATAACCAGTTTGAAACGTCTGTCCTCGTGCCTGAGATTTCTTCTTTGCCTTGAATATGCCTAGCGGACCATCCTTCGCGCGGAGGCCGACCAGGTCCAAACTTTTCCAATCCGAGCCGAACAGCTCTGCAAAGTCCTTGTCACTACATACGACAAGCGCTTCGGGTCGGCTCCACCCACCGCCTGTTTGCATAGACACAAAGTAATTCGTGCCAACTTTGGTGACCTTTATTTCCGCCCGACCGTTCTTCGCGACAGCGTATTCGCCAACAAGCACATCAGGTCCAGATCTAAAGGTGGAATATAACCCGACGATCACTGCCACAAGGACAGCAGCCCCAATAACAATAAACGGTAGGACCGCGCTCCGTTTGGGAGAGGGGGCCGGCGGCGGGGAACCAACGGCCTGATCGAGCGGGACCCCACACTGAACGCAGAACCGCGCCGACCGCTCATTGCGTGTCCCACAAGCAGTGCAGAACATCGCGATCATCCTCCCCGCTTACACGGCGTGGAGTCGGCCAAGGCGATTGAGGTGGTGATGATCATGGCAGCGATGATCAGGCCAGTCTTGGCGCACCCTCTTGTTTCGATCTACAACTGGTTGCGCAACCGAATTAATGCTTGTCTCTGCCCGCGCACGTTATTGAAAAACGCCTCGTCACGGTTCCCTCGATTAAAAGCTTCTTGCTCTGAAAACAACGCGCCCTTTAGCTGCCGTAAGATACGGCTTCTATCATCTCTCAGCCCTCGGGATTCCAGGAAGTGCACCATCTTCCATTGAAAAGTGAGCTCGCTTTGAACCAGATCACGGGCTAGAAGGCGATTCCATCTCGGAAGTGTGTTGACCTTGTCAACCTGTAAGTCCAGGCGCCCGTCAACGAAGTCCGCATACAGAGAATCGTAAATGCCTTTTTCTACCAAAACATTGAAGCCAACCTTCAGAACCTTCCTTGCTTCACGAATGGTCTGGATGATCTCGAAGGTATTTCCAACCAATCTGATTGCGATGCTCGCCTCCTGAGCCTGTGCCGGTGTATAAGGAAGAAGGTTGCTAATACCGAGAAGAAAACTGGCAGCCACAAAACTGAAGACTCTACGCCGCTTCATTGCTATGTTCTCCTTATCGAACCAGCATCCGGCCTAATCCGGGGTACCCTCCCCGAGGTGCTCGACCACCTGTTCGCCCATCAAGAGTTTGCCTGGCGTGTGACCCTTATTTAAGAACCAACGAAGGGCAATTTTGTATCCAAAGGATGTGGCGAGATCACAACCCCCCCCCGTCGGCTCCATGCGCTTGTTGTGCGTTGCGCCACCAGTTCGTAACCAGCGTTCAAGACTTCGACAACTGCTACCTACTCATGTCGGGAACCCACAATCCTGTGTGTTGGCCGAGTAGCATTCACTGGGGTTCGCTAGGCGGCAGGCGTCGAAGCGCGTTGCGAGATTGCAGTAGATAGACAATGGCCGCTATGGAGAGGCCAATAGGGATCGCTGTAGCAATCGGATTGCGTGCCGTGGGAGGCCGTTCGGGGGCCATCAAGTCAGGGATCAACAAGTTAAGCGCGCCGAACGCGACCATGGCGCCGTAGAGAATCACACCCACCGATGTTCCCCACGGTTTTCTCACCCACAGGCCATAGGCCGCGATAAGACCCACGACACCGATGCCGAATCTCATGATCACAAACGCAACCTGCGTCATCGTGAGACCGCGCGTGAATGCGAACACGGCAATAAAGGAAACTAGCGACAAGACCCCGATTAACCCCGCGAGGGTCGCAACGAGCGTGACCCCGACCAGTCTTCCCGCAGCTGCCGAAGGGCCACGAGCTTGGTCTGAGAGGATAACGGTACTCACGACAATGGCAACCGCGGAGAGAATGGCAAGGCCAGCACCGATGCCAAACTGATTCGTTGAATGAAGGCGAGCAAAGAAGCCAACAATCAGTAACCCTGCAAGCACCGCAAGCACAAGCACTCCGGCCTTGATCCAGCCATCCAACTGTTGATCCCTTTGACCGACGAGACTCCCAATGCCAGTTAGGAAGAACAGGGCGAGAATGGCCCATCCGCCGGGCTCAGCCGTACTGGTGAACGCGCCGAGAAAGGGAATGTAGGCCCAGGGAAGAAAATTTGAGAGCACGCCCACACCCGATGCGACGAGCACTGCGGTACGTTGATACTCATTGAGGCCCCTCCTGAGCGGACCGTTTGGTACGCTCGTGGTCCCTAATCTCTCTCTTAAGGAGGAGACCTCGATGAGATTCTATACCAAGGCGCACCGGTACTACTGCGGAATCGACCTCCACGCCAAA